>JAGCRJ010000239.1 GCA_017964745.1 Lachnospiraceae bacterium | reverse complement strand
TGCTTTCCTTCCTGCACCGCTTTGAACGCGGCACGTATCGCGATCTCCGTTTTTCCGAAACCGACATCGCCGCAGATGAGTCTGTCCATTACCTTGCCGCTTTCCATGTCGGCCTTGGTATCCCTTATCGCGGAAAGCTGGTCCTCCGTCTCTTCGAACGGGAAGGTCTCCTCGAACTCTCTCTGCCATACGGTATCGGGACCGTAGACAAATCCGGGAACGGATTGTCTCTTTGCATACAGCTCGACAAGGTCTCTTGCGATGCCCTCCGCAGATGCTCTTGCTTTTGATTTGGTCCTCTCCCATTCCTTGGTTCCGAGCCTGTTTATCTTCGGCTTCTTATCAATGTCCGCGGAAGCGTACTTCTGGACCATATCAAGTTCGGTCGCAAGTACGTAAAGGACACCGCCTCCGGCATACTCAAGCTTGATGTAATCCTTGACCGAATCTCCGGATGCGATCTTCTCGATGCTCTTGTAAACACCGAGTCCGTATGTCTCATGCACGACATAATCACCGGGATGAAGATCTTCGAGAACGGAGATCCTTGTTCCGGTAAAGGTCGATGCTTTTTTCTTTTTCTTCTTTTTGATACGTCCGCCGAAGATATCGTTCTCGGCAATGACGACCAGCTTGAGCATCGGATACTCGAAGCCTCTTTCGATGTACCCGTGCATTATGGTTACGGTTCCGTCTTCAAGGAGTTCGCCGAGATCCTCCCTGTATGAGCATGCGATGCCATCCTTTTCAAGCTCGCTCTGCATACGCGCAGCTCTGGTCCTTGACTGCGAGAAGATAACCGTCTTGTATCCCCTCTTCTTGAAAGAAAGAAGATCCTTTTCGAGAAGCTCGGAATTTCCGTTATATGACTGGACATTCCTTCCTCCGATGTCATATCTGTATCTGGGTGAAAAATCATCCCTTGCTGAATCGAATACAGACAGACCGATAAAGCCCGCGCTTTCCATGCCGGCGATTATGGAATCCGCACTGCAGAGAACATCCGCCTGCTTCGGAAGTGCGTATCCTTTTTCGAGGCGGAGCGTCTGGCTTTCCCGAAACTCCGCTTCCACTGCCCTGCCCTGTCCGATGCATCTTACGGGCTCATCGGCAAAGTATCTAACGCCTCCACCGAACAGGCTCTTTATCCACTCCGGAAAGGAAAGAGTCTCATCCGGATAGAAATATTCAAGATAGCTTTCGAGATTGAGCTTCCTTCCGATCTCGACGAGGTCTTCCTTTAATGTCTCCGCGCTCCTGGTTATCCTTGCAGCTTCCTCTGTCCTGAATGACTTGCGGAGCTTTTCGGATTGTTTTTCCGCATCCGCAAGTATCCTCTTAAGTCCGGCATGCATTCTCTCTTCGTCGATAAGCATCTCGGATGCGGGATATATGCTAACGCTCTTTAAAGGCGCAATGGATCTCTGGGAATACGGATCGTATATCCTGATGGATTCGATGTCATCGCCCCAGGTCTCGATACGGTAGGGATTGTCCTCCGTAAGATCGAAGATGTCGATTATGTCTCCGCGTATCGCAAACTGACCCGGAGTCTCGGCACCCGCACTTCTTTCATATCCGAGGAAGGTAAGCCTTGATGCGATCTCGGCCGTATTCACACTTCCGCCTTCCTTTAAGTTTATGACAGCATTGTCGTTATTTACGGGGACCTGCTTTGTCATCAGTGCAGCGAAGGTTGTGACTATGGTAAGGGACTCCTTTTCGAGAAGCGCCCTGTAGGCACGGACACGGTCCCTGGTAAGGTCATTACTGTTTATGTCCGACTGGAAGAAGATCAGATCCTTTGCAGGGAAAAGAAAAGTATTATCATCATAGAGTCTGAACTCATCCGCGATGGCTCTGGCTCTCAGATCGTCGTACGTCAAAATGATCCGGCATTTCACATCGGGTGATATGCCGGCTATCATATGAAGCTTCTGGGAGTCGCCGCAGCCCGTTACGGAAACGGTTCCCTCGGGAAGTCTTGTACTTCCGCCCTTTACTATCGTTCTTAAATTGTCTATATCCGCAAGATCCTTCAAGGGATCCAGCAGTGCCAAGTTATGCTTCATCTTTCCTCGTGTTGAACTTGTTCATTGCGCTTTCGGGGCCTTCGGTCACAATGCATTCGACCGCATCCGCAGCCTTCACAACTGCTTCCTTCATGATCTTCGCATCCTCGGTTCCGAAATGTCCGAGAACGTGATCAACCATATCGTTTCCGGGGCCTCCGACACCGACCCTGACTCTTATGAAATCCTCACCGCCCATGTGTGAGATTATGTTCTTGAGTCCGTTATGTCCTCCTGCGCTTCCCTTTACCCTTATCCTTATATGACCTGTGGGGATCGCAAAGTCATCGGAAATGACAAAAAGGTCGGACAAGCCCTCAAGCTTGTAATAATCGTTAAGTGCC
>JAGCRJ010000238.1 GCA_017964745.1 Lachnospiraceae bacterium | reverse complement strand
GATCCGACATATTAAAACAAACCCCCTTAATGATAAAGATCATTAAGGGGGTTTAGATATTCAGGCATAAATCAGCCTCGCCGTAACTATTCTTATTACTTAATCGTCATATCCGTTGGGATTGTTCTTCTGCCATCTCCAGGAATCTTCGCACATCTCGCGTATGCCGAACTGTGCTGTCCATCCGAGTTCCTTCTTTGCAAGCGATGCGTCCGAGTAGCAGGAAGCTATGTCGCCGGGACGTCTGGGCTTGATGCTGTAAGGAATCTTGACTCCGGTAGCCTCCTCGAAGTTCTTAACAATATCGAGGACCGAATAGCCCGTTCCGGTTCCGAGGTTGTAGATCTTGAGTCCGCACTTCTCATCGATCTTGTCGAGAGCCTTTACGTGTCCGACCGCAAGGTCGACTACGTGGATGTAATCACGTACTCCGGTTCCGTCGGGAGTGTCATAATCATTTCCGAATACTCCGAGCTCGGGAAGCTTTCCTACCGCAACCTGTGTGATGTAGGGCATAAGGTTGTTGGGGATTCCGTTGGGATTTTCTCCGATGGTTCCCGACTTATGTGCTCCGATGGGATTGAAATATCTGAGAAGGATCACGTTCCATTCGTTATCTGCCTTCTGGATATCGGAAAGGATCTGCTCGAGCATGGACTTGGTCCAGCCGTAAGGATTGGTACACTGTCCCTTGGGGCACTCCTCGGTGATGGGAACAAATGCGGGGTTTCCGTAAACGGTCGCGGAGGATGAGAAGATGATGTTCTTGCATCCGTGCTTTCTCATCACATCGACGAGAGTGAGCGTTCCGGTAACATTGTTGTCATAGTACTCCCAGGGCTTGGCAACAGATTCGCCGACTGCCTTGAGTCCCGCAAAGTGAATGACCGCACCGATGTCTTCTTTTGAAAAGATATCTTCGAGAGCGCTGCGGTCCCTGATGTCCGCATTGTAAAATCCGGGCTTTTTGCCTGTGATGGCTTCAATCCTTCCGAGAACCTTTTCGTTGGAGTTGCTGAGATTATCTAAAATGACTACGTCTTTTCCGGAGTCAAGCAGCTCTACGACCGTATGACTTCCGATGAATCCGGCACCGCCGGTAACAAGTATCTTGCTCATAAAACCTCCTTTATGAATTGCCATATGCTTATTAAACCGTAAAGGATGCCCTAAGGGAAGAGTCAAGGGCAATTCTTAAAGAAATCTTCAGAGAATCACTCCGTTCTTTTCGAGAAGCGCCTGTGCACTTTCGACGGAATCGACACCGGTCTTGTTCTTGATGGGTGCGAATTCCTTTTCCCTGACAACCTCAAAAGGAAGGCAGCTGTCGCACTGGTGGATCATATCGAGCACGAGGTTCTCATACTTGTAGCCGTTGGGAGTCTCGGGCTTGAAAAGATTTCCGTTCTCATCAAGGCAGGGGATCTTCTTTTCAACTATGTGAAGGGGAAGTGCGCCGTTAAGGATCTTCTCAAGCTGTGCGGTGGAGAAGAGATAGTTGAGGATAACGCCGAAATTGTATGCGGGGTCTCCCTTCTCATTCTTCGCATTCATGAGATCCTCGGTAAGATCGTAATACTCTACTATGGAGGGCTTTCCGTCCTCAAGGCAGATGACGCCGACCTTCTCATCGGGAGCGGCTTTTCTTACGACCTTGGAGCCTACGGTGCAGTTCTTTGCGATGGTCGCACCTACGAATACGGGATC
>JAGCRJ010000023.1 GCA_017964745.1 Lachnospiraceae bacterium | reverse complement strand
GAAGAAGCATTCTCGGTGTTGCACCCCACAAGGTTGTTAATGAAGGAATGGCACTCTGCCCCGAAGGAAGAAGAGTTTTCGCACAGCTTTCCGTAAAGGAAAACCTTGAGATGGGCGCTTATACACGACCCGCTTCGGAGATCCCCGAGACACTCGAGAAGGTTTACGAGCATTTCCCCAGATTAAAGGAGCGCCAGTCACAGATGGCCGGTACATTATCGGGAGGTGAGCAGCAGATGCTCGCAATGGGAAGAGCTCTTATGAGCAAGCCCAAGATGATGATGCTCGACGAGCCTTCGATGGGACTTGCCCCTATCCTTGTTGACCAGATCTTTGAGATCATCAAAGCACTCAACAAAGCGGGAACAACGATCCTTCTCGTAGAGCAGAATGCACAGATGGCACTTTCGATCGCGGACAGGGCTTACGTCCTCGAAACCGGAAGGATAGTCAACACCGGAACAGGTAAGGATCTTCTCAATGACGACTCGGTCAAGAAGGCTTATCTCGGAGGCTGAAAACACGGGTTTTTCATATTGCGTATAAAGGGAGCGGTTTGCACCGCTCCTTTTTTGTTGGTATAATATATTGGTTAAAATTTGGTTAAAAACTCTGACAAGCCGCTTTAAGGAGAATAAATATGAATATTATAAAGAGAGCAAAGGCGATCGTCTGCACCGTTCTTGCGATATTACTTGCCGTAAACTGCATCCCTCAGAAAGGATCGGATACCGTTCATGCCGATAAATACGCGCAGAATGCCATTGCATGGGGTATCGACGTATCCGCATGGCAGGGCAATATCGACTGGAATGCCGTAAAAGCAAGCGGAGTACAATTTGCGTTCATCAAGTGCGGCGGAACAATCTACGGATATGATGAGAAATTCTTCCAGAATATGGCGGGAGCACAGGCAGCAGGCATCAAGACCGGCGTATATATCTATTCCTATGCTTCGAGCGTTCAGGACGGCATCATCGAGGCACAGTGGATAATAAATGCCATCGAGCCCTATTCCATCAACATGCCCGTCGTTCTCGACCTTGAAAACTACAGACAGAAGGCTCTCGATCCCCTTACCAACGCCATGATCTGTCAGGTATTCTGCCAGACGGTGGAGGCTGCGGGTTATTACCCCATGGTCTATTCCAACAGGAGCATGTTCAGGAGTACGATAGGTCCCTTCGGATATGACAGATGGGTAGCACAGTGGTACAACTGCTGCACCGATGACGGAGCCGCATTCTGGCAGGCAACCGACAGCGGATCCATTCCCGGTATCAGGGGACATGTCGATATCGATTATCAGTTCAAGGACCTTTCCGCATATATCGTTCCTTTCGGATTTGTGGCAAGGGACGGATACACATACTACTACGAGAATTACAGAAGACAGTCCAACAGGTTTGTAAATGTAAACGGCGGAGTCTATTACGTTGACGCTTTCGGACATCTGATCGCGGGAGCACTCTACCCGATCGGAGACTACATCTACTACTTCGATCCCACCGGACTTATGCAGGTCGGATTCGTCAATCTCGGCGACGGCCTCAGATACTTTGATGCGAACGGACATATGGTCGCAGGATGGCAGAACATCCTTGGAAATATGTATTTCTTTGACATAACCGGACTTATGCAGACCGGATTCATCTCGGACGGAGTCTTCACTTATTATCTCGATCCCGCTACGGGAATCATGCAGACAGGAATGTTCAATACTCCGAGCGGAATCTTCTATGCGGACAATGCGGGACATATCCTTACCGGAATGCAGAACATCGGAGGAAATACCTATTTCTTCGATCCCGTGACCGGCGGTGCGATGAAGACCGGTTTCGTATCTGACGGCATTAATACTTATTACTTTGATCCCGCTTTGGGCGGAGCACTTCAGAAAGGACTCTTTGCAAACGGAAATTCTCTCTACTTTGCTGATGCAAACGGAAAGCTTCAGACCGGACTTGTCAGCATGAGCGGACTTTCATTCTACTTCGATCCTCTTAAGGGCGGAGCACTTCTTGTAAACGGAACCGCAACCGATGCGGCGGGACATGTATATGTCGCAGATGCAAACGGACTTGCGATTATGATTCAGTAAAATTGATCCGGTGAGGGGCCGGATATTCTGATCGTGAAAGAAAAACCTACAAAATTCAAGATAGTCACAACGGTAATACGCCTTACGGTAATGACAGCCATCTGTGTGGCCACCATGGTCTGCATGAATCTGTGGTTGTCGTATATGTACAGCGGAAAAGGCGCCGATCTGATCCTTAATTTCGGATGGGATCTTAAGTTTAACGGCGGATTATATTCCGGGGTCGATCTCAGATCATTTTCATTCGGTGATACCAAGAGAGGCGATACGGTCGAGCTTACATGTACGATCCCTTCATATGTGACGGACGACAGCATACTGATGGTCCGCGTGCATTATTATGACGTAAGGGTCTTCCTTGACGAGGAAGAGGTTTTTACCGCGGACTGCGACAGATATGAAAGAGGAGAGACTCTCGGAAACGGATTTTACACCATCCACATCGGAGACAGTGCCGGCGGAAAGCAGCTTAAGATGATATTCCGGGCCGGTGAAAAGAATGCTTTCTCTTCGCTTGAAAGTCCCGAAATATGGAACGCGGATACATTCTTCCAGGATTACGCCGCACTTAATATCTATTATCTTGCCCTGTCATTCTTCTTCGTGGTCGTCGGAATGGCTATGATAGTCATGGCGCTCGCACAGGAGATAAGACGGACGTTTTCCTTTGCCGACACGGTAAGATTTTCGAGCCTTGCGCTCCTGGCATTGGCATTCGGAATCTGGATCTTCACCGGTTCCAACCTTTCCGAGATCTTCACATCCGACCTGATCGTAAAGGTTGAGATAAATTATTATTCATTTTATCTCCTTCCGATCTTCTTCATAGGATTCCATTTTGAGACCGGCAGATTCAAGGATCCGAAGGGCATAAGAAAGGCACGTATCAGAAATACGTTCTACGGCCTTGCATGGCTTTTCGGTGTCGCATTCTTCTGCTATGTATGGTATCAGCACATATTTAACAATGTGGGACTCCGCGCATTTATTACCGTTGCGCATATCTATGATGTGGTCGTTGTAGCGATGCTTGTGATCGTAAGGATCTATGACCTTGTAAAGGGTGTGAATGTCCACATGATCTCCGCTTACGCCACGGTAATGACCGGCGTTGCGGCACTTGTGGATCTTGTAAGATACAATTACTACGCACGATTATCCCCGAGGGGGAGCGCCGGTTTTACAATGAGTGCGCTTTATTTTGTCATGATAGTCTTCGTTCTTTCGCTGTTCTTCGACTACATGAGCGATACCGTAAGAGGCGCCCGCGAAGAGGAAAGAGTCGGACTTATATCAAAGCTTGCTTACACGGATGCGCTCACCGGACTCAATAACAGACAGGCTACCGAGAGATATTTCTATGAGATCGATTCATCGGATGAACAGTATATAGTTGTGGAATTCGACCTTAACTCTCTGAAGGTTGCAAACGATACGTACGGGCATGAAGAGGGCGATAAGTATATACAGCTTTTTGCCGATACGCTCAAGCATATCTTTGAAGGAAAGGGATACATATCCAGAACGGGCGGAGATGAATTCGTCTATGTCATGAAGCCCAAGGCGGAAGGCGACAGAAAGTGGATCGAAGGAAAGCTCAAGGACCTGAATGCGATCCTTTCCAATAAGGACACCGGACACTCGGGCCTTAAGATGAGCACCGCATTCGGAAGCTACGATTCCTTCGACGGTGATGCCCGCAACATCCGTGACGGACTCAGGATCGCGGATGCGAGAATGTATGAAATGAAGAAAGCCATGAAGGCAAACAGATAAAGAAAAACTCTGCTCATCGAGCAGAGTTTTTCTTTATCTTGTAAAGTTCCTCGGCGGCGAGCCTTGTCTTGGCCACGACATTCACATCTTCCGGAGGGAAGCAGTAGAGCAGGCCGTTCTTGTCGCCGATCGAGATCATATCACCGATCTCATAGAAGAAGTAATCCGAGTTTACGCTGTAGGAAGCGAGGGGCTTTTGTGTAAAGTCGAGCTTTCCGTCGCAGCCGGTCAGGTGGAAGCCCTTGGTCGTATGCTTGAGTCTTCCTTCTCCGACTTCATACATCGCATTGAAGTCGACGATCATGCAGATCCGGACCGGTACATCGAGAAGATAGGTTCCTTCTTCGAGTTCCTTTCTGACGCACTGTCTTTCCCATGCAAACCAGTCGGGTATATGGTCGAAGAGCTTCGGTGCGATGATTTCCTTCGGTTCTTCGCTCACAAGTTTCATCTTGCCAAGTTCGGTAAGCTCCCAGGTCGCACTGCATTCCTCACATTTAAGGTTGATGCCCGAGGCGTGTGTCTTTCCTTCTTTGCCGCAGACGGGGCATTTATAGAGAACGCGGGAGAGTCCCTCGGCACGGAAGTCCTCGGTGATCTTCGTTCCGGTTTCATACTGCTCCCTGAAAGCATCGAAGGAGAAAGCTTCCGTTATACGGGCTTTGATGTCGGCTGCGGATATATCCTGCAATTCTCCCGGGGTGAAGAGAGTGTACTTGTCCGCGGTTATCTTGCATTTTCTGAGGCGAAGTCCGTTGTAGAGAGGATCGCGAAGGAATGCTCCGTGGGTACATATCATGACAACGGGAGCACCGAGCACCTTGACCAGCTTTATGAGCGAATCGGGAAGTGTGGTGGTTGTTCCGTCGAAGGTATAACCTGCTTCGGGATACATAAGGACCGAAGTATGGAGGACGTTCAAGGCATAGGTGATATCGTTGATGAGCTTGATATCTGGCTGGAACTTCCTGGTGGGTATGCAGCCGATCGCCCTCAAAAGTCCTTCTTTTCCGACAAAAGCATCGGTGGTCGTAACGATATTGTAGGGACCCTCGATGACATGGGATGCGATCTTGAGGTCGGTAAAGCATGAGTGGTTCATCAGATACAGAGCAGGCTGCTTTGGCTGAATGCCCTTCATGTCTCCGACGTGAAGCTCGAAATCCGTCTTTTTCAGCTCGGATGAAGAGAGGAGCCTTACGAGCGCACGCATTATGCCCGACGGCTTTTCGGGATCCAAAACCCTTGCGGGCGGCAGGCTTACCACTTCGTCATATGATCTTTTTTCAATGCGGATCTTCATATATTCCTCCGGGTCAGAAGCTTTCAATGAGTCCGGACAGGCCGTCTTCCTTGAAAATCTCCTTATAATATCCGATCTCTCCCTCTATAAGAACGTCGATGACTTCCATTCCGAGAAGCTCGACGGGTGCCTTGTCATCGGTGAGGATAAGGCCGGTTCCCTCGTATTCGGTAAGGTCGTTTAAAACGAGACCCATAACGTTTACGAATTTTGAATCCGAGGAAATGAGTGTGTTGAACTCAAGCGATCTGTATAGGTCGATATTCATCGACGCGAAAAGCTCCCTGTTGGTGGAGCCTTTGACATTGACCGTTGCGACATTGGGGAAAACGGATGCGACGGTATCGGAGAGGTAGGTGGTGATGTCGGTCTCGCCGTTTCCGTGCATATTCATGTTCATGACCATTACGCCGTTATCCTTGAGATGGTCCCTTACGAGTGTGAAGAATTCTACGGAGCTCATCTGAAAGGGGATCGTTATGTCCTGGTATGCGTCGACCATGATCACGTCGTACTTGCTGTCATCCGCTTCGAGATATGCCCTCCCGTCATAGGTTATGACCTCGATATCCTCCGGAAGCTCGAAGTATTCGTGGGCAAGATCGGTGATCTTGTCATCGATCTCGACTCCCTTGATATTGCAGCCCGGGAAAAGCTTCCTGCACTGGACCGCAAAGGTTCCGGTTCCCATTCCGAGGATCAGGATGTCCTGTTCGTCAGAGCCCTTTACGGAAACCTCCGAAGAAGGGTCCTCGTAGCCGCGTGCCATAGTGGGGGCAGCGAGAGCATAGTCATAATACATGCCGGTAAAGTCACCGGATTTTACCCTCATCGACTGGACTCCGAAGAGAACATTGGTCGAAAGGTATGTGGCATAGTCTGTATCACTTACCTGAAGATAATTATAGACCGACTCTCCCTCATATGTAAGGTCGGAAACCCAGAATGCGAAGTGTGAGGTGTGTCCGAATATCGAAGCAATGATGAAAAGCACGCTCGAAACGATGCACGGGACGGGCTTTGCTTTCCTTGAAACGAAGAATGCAAGTCCGATGAGGAGCAGGATTCCCGAGAAGATCAGGAAAGTCACGCTCGTTCCGACGCTCGGGATGGTCACGAAGGTGGGAAGGAAGGTTCCCAGGATCGATCCGACGGTATTGCATGCCCCGAGCTTACCCGCAACGGAGCCGCTCTCGCCGATATCGGAAATGGTGAACTTTACAAGGGAGGGGGTCACCGTTCCGAGCAGGAAAAGCGGAAATACGAATATGACCATGCATGCGAAAAATGATGACCATATCAGGAGCTTTGTCGAAACGGTCACGATCATGATGCCGGTAATGCCGAGGATCACGTATTTTCCGAGAACGGGGATGAATGCGATCCACACGGCCGCGATAAGTATCCTGCGGAAGAGTCTGGCGGGGTCGTTATCCTTGTCGGCCCATTTTCCGCCGGCGACGTTTCCGAGAGCCATGGCGATCATGATGGTTCCGATTATTATGGTCCAGACTATCTGGGATGATGAAAAATAGGGAGCCAGAAGCCTTGATGCGCCGAGTTCCACGGCCATAACGGCCATTCCTGAGAAGAATTCGGTCAGATAGAGGTAAAACTTGTTCTTGAGAATATCAAATTTCATATCGGTTCTTTCTGTAAATATAAGTATGACAAGCCTTATTATACAGTAAATTTCGATATTGTAGCGTATTTTTAAAAAAGGTATACTTTAATGGACTATGCAAGGCGGTACGGAAACCGAAAAAACGGATATTTTTGAAGGTGAAATGGTGCTGAGCGAGACCATGAGAATGCAGCTTGCTCAGATGTGTACCTATGCACGTATCGAGGGCATAGACCTTTCGGAGATCAAAAGAAAACTGACCGATGAGGGGCTCCTTCCCTGCAGTGACAAGAATGCATCCAAGAAGGCGCTGGCGGAGATTTACAGGCATGTGGCGTGCTCTTTTTGACAATGTATATGTTGAAGAAAGAACCCTGAAAGATGCCGAGACCGTGCGCATACTTGAGAGGATAGGGTGTGATTCGCCGCAGGTTCTGGGCCATTACAAGGACGTCTTCGACAAAAGGAATGAAAACGGCTCCCTCGGAAGGAACCTGATACTCGCCCATAACCCCGGAAAGCACCTTTATGAGGGCGCTCCGGTATGCCAGAGCTTCGGAAACGAGCACTTCTATTATTCGCCCGGGGTCATGAACTGCATATATGACTGCGAATACTGTTTCCTTAAGGGCATGTATCCGGGATCCGATATCTGTATTTTCACGGATATAGAGGAGACCTTTTCCGAAATAGATGAGCTTGTAAAGCTGCATCCGGTATATGTATGCGCTTCTTACAACACCGACCTTACGGCCCTTGAGGGGATCACCGGATATGTAAGAAGGTGGTGCGAAAAGGCAGCGGAGACTCCGGACCTTTCCGTGGAGCTGCGTTCCAAATGCGCAAGGACCGATATCTACGGAGAGCTCCCCGTAAGCGAGCGGGCAATATTTGCTTTTACCCTATCGCCGGATGCCATAGCGGAGCGCTTCGAAAAAGGAACTCCCGGGCTGGACGGAAGGATAGCGGCCATGAATGCCGCGATGAATGCGGGATTTCCCGTGAGGATCTGTTTCGATCCCATGATATATGTAAGAAACTGGAGAGAGATCTATTCTTCGATGATCGGGAAGGTGGCAGCAGGCGCAGACCTTTCCAAGGTCAGGGATATCAGCATCGGAACTTTCAGGATCTCGGACCAGTACCTTAAGAATATGAGAAAAAAATATCCGGACTCTGCCGTCGCGCAGTACCCGTACGTGAATGAGGAAGGATATTATCAATACCCGGACGAGGTGAGACTTTCGATGGAAGAGCACATAAAAAGAGAGCTCTCCGAAAAGTGTCCGATAGTCCCTGTATTTGACTGGAAATAAAAGAAAGGAAGAAAGAATTTGAAAGCACCGTTTTCAGAATATCTGGAAAGCATTGCCCCTGCCGTTAAAAAGGCGGTTGAAGATCTGTCCCGGGACCATGATTACGTCAGTGCACTCTGCACGGATTCAAAGGGCCTGGTGATAAGGATCGGAAGCAGATCCAGATCGATATCCAACAAGACGATGACCACCGAAAGAGGAGTGGTCTTCAGAGTCTGCAAGGACAAAAAGTACAGCGAGTATGCGGTGAACACCGCCGACTGGAGCGATACCGACGCGGTCATCGCAGGGATCAGAAAAGAGCTTGAGCTCCAGGATGCACTTCTTAAGTCTTCATCCGTAAGCATCTTTGAAACGGGTGTGCTCGAGGATGAGCCCCTTGAATTCTTCGGACAAAAGGACACAGAACTGTTGCCGGAGAAGACCGATCTTAAGACGCTCACCGAAAAGCTCATCGCCATCTCCGACAAGGGAATGGGAATGAGCGACAGGATCATTGAGTGCATCGCACGCGCCCAGTCCACCCATATAAGCAAGATGTTCCTTACGAAGAACAGGGATTTAAGGCAGTCATATGTCTACAGCGAGGGCATGGTCGCAGCGGTCGCTTCCTCGGACGGCAAGGTCAAGGAAGATTATAAGACCGTATCGGGAATAAAGGGACCCGAGCTTTTCGATGAGATGGAAGCCCTGCTTGAGCCCGTGGTAAACGGAGCGCTCGAGCTCTTAAACGCAGATCCCATCGAGCCCGGAGAATATGAGATCATCACCTCACCCGAGGTCACCGGACTTATCGCACACGAGGCATTCGGACACGGCGTCGAGATGGATATGTTCGTAAAGCACAGGGCACTCGGTGCAGATTACATCGGAAAGAGAGTGGCATCCGACAATGTCACTATGCATGAGGGTGCGCTCTGCGCAGAAAAC
The DNA here is from genome assembly GCA_017964745.1 of Lachnospiraceae bacterium. Lineage (GTDB taxonomy): Bacteria > Bacillota > Clostridia > Lachnospirales > Lachnospiraceae > AC2028. The sequence continues at coordinate 1,303 of JAGCRJ010000023.1, read as the reverse complement.
GTAACGAGTTATTTCTTCGATGACGAGGGCGTAATGGCAGGCGATGTCACGGAGATCGAAAACGGGATCTTAAGATCCGGGATCTGTGACAGCCTTGCGGCACTCAGGCTCGGAGTAAAGCCCACCGGAAACGGAAAGAGGGAGAACTTCGCTCACAAGGTCTACACCAGGATGACCAACACGATGTTTGATTCCGGTTCGTACTCAAAGGATGAGATGATCGCATCCGTAAAATACGGATATCTTCTCGAGGGAATGCAGAGCGGAATGGAAGATCCCAAGCACTGGGGAATCCAGTGCATCATCCAGAAAGGCCGCGAGATCAGGGACGGAAAGCTGACCGGAAAGGTTGTCGCACCCGTCATAATGACCGGATATGTTCCCGAGCTCCTCGGAAATATCACGATGTGTTCGACCGACCGTATGGTCTTCGGAAGCGGAGGCTGCGGCAAGGGACACAAGGAATGGGTCAAGGTTGCCGACGGCGGCCCGTATCTTAAGACGAAAGGGAGGCTCGGATAATGAAGATTGAACAGATAAAGGAGCTTCTGGAAAAAAGCGGGGCATTTGCCTGGAGGATCACACAGACTAAGACCAGACGCTGGGAATTTTATTTCATCCGCCACGATCTCGACCAGAACAGATCCGCGGACATTGAAAATTATCAGATCACGGTATTTGTAAAGTCGGAAGACGGCAAAGGCGTTGGCAGTGCGAGCGCGGAGATGGGACCCGATGAGACGCCCGAGTATGCGGAGCTTACGATAAAGGATCTCCTTTTCCAGGCAAGCCTTATAAAGGATGCTTACTACGAGCTTAAAGCTCCCACCGGTCTTCCCGGGACCGAAGAAAAGGATGTGGATCTTAACCGCATTTCGGCGGATTTCATGGATACCGCCAAAAATCTCCCCGAGACGGACGAGGTTTTCATGAACAGCTACGAGATCTTCGTATCCGATGTGAAAAGAAGGATCGTAACGAGCACCGGTATCGATGTCACGGAAAGGTATCCCGTATCGCTTCTCGAGACCGTGGTAAATGCAAGGAATTCCGAGCATGAGATAGAATTCTACAAGCTCTATGATTCCGGTATCTGCATGAAGAATGACTTAAAGACCGATCTCGAGAAGACATTCGAGTACGGACCCTCAAGACTTGTCGCGGAGAAGACACCGTCACTCGGAAAGGCCGATGTCGTCTTTTCCGGAGAGGACGCGGTAAGGGTTTACGAATATTTCAAGGACGGCCTCGACTGTGCGTTCATCCATATGAAGTATTCATCATTCAAAAAGGGTGAGCCCAT
>JAGCRJ010000237.1 GCA_017964745.1 Lachnospiraceae bacterium | reverse complement strand
GGGCCGGTATTTCCTTCGAAGGAAATGAACCTCTCCATATCGAATACATAGTCCTTGACCGCCTGATTGGACAGATCTCCGTAAAGAAGTGCCGAAAGTCCTACAAGGTCCGCGGTCTGTCGTGCTTCCGCATCGTCTATGTCCTTGTTTTCCTTTATCTTGGAATACATCTCATCCTGTATCTCGGTGATGAGGCTCTCGAGGCGCATAACGCCGCCGTCTCGTGTCTTGAAGGGCTTGCCGTCCTTGCCGTTCATCGTACCGAATCCGATGTGTGAAAGAGTTACCTTATCGGATACAAGGCCTGCCTTGCGCGCCGCCCTGAATACCTGCTCGAAATAAAGATCCTGGCGCTTATCGGTAATGTAGATGATCTGTGCGGGATCGTACTTTGCAACACGCTCCTTGATGGTCGCAAGGTCGGTGGTGTTGTAAAGGCTCGCTCCGTCCGATTTAACAACGATACAGGGAGGAATCTCCTTGGTGTCGGTGTCTTCCTTTACGTCGATGACCAGAGCACCCTCGCTCTCATAAGCGACGCCGCTTTCCTTCATCTCCTTAACCATATCGGGGATCAGATACTGTACGGTGCTCTCACCGTTCCAGAGGTCGAAGTCCACATGAAGCCTTTCGTAGATATGCTTCATATCGTTAACGGATACATTGATGATATGCTCCCAGAGTGCGCGGTAACCTCTTACTCCGCTCTGAAGCTTAAGGGTAGTCTCAAGTGCCCTTGCGTTGTAATCGGGATCCTCCTTGCTCTTTGCGGATGCGGTGGGATAGATCTCTTCAAGGTCCCTTACCGTGAAAGGAGGCTCCTTGGGATATTCTCCGGTATAGGATTCGTCAAAATAGGGAAGGTCGGGCTGTCTTTCCTGTATCTCGACCATTACAAGACCCATGGGCTTTCCCCAGTCTCCCATATGCACGTCACCGATCACGTTGTGACCCATGTATCTGAGAATTCGCTTGATGCTCTCTCCGATTATCGCGGGGCGAAGGTGTCCCACATGAAGGGCCTTTGCGACATTGGGTCCGCCGTAGTCAACAACTATGGTCTTGGGATCGGGAAGATCGATGCCGTACTTATCATCCTCCGCCATCTTCTTTACGTAGTCGGAAAGGAAGGATGCGCTGATGTTCATGTTGATAAAGCCGGGCATTACCGCTTCGACGGATTCAAATGCACTGCTGCCTTTAAGCACTTCAACAACCGCATCGGCGATAGCCTTGGGCGCGCATTTGAATTCCTTAGCAAGAGCCATCGCGCCGTTGCACTGATATTCACACAGGTCGGGACGGTTGGATACGGAAACCCTGCCGGCCTCCTTCTTATATCCCGCCTTTTCAAAGGCGCTTCCCACTTCATTGCTTAAAAGATCAAGAATACTTTTCATCAAAAAACTCCTTATCGGGAATGCGGCAAAACCGTCATTCCGTTATAATCCCTGCGCCACGATTCCAATTATCAGCAAAATGAACATTATCGCAAATCTTGCACCGGCTATGGCTAACGCGACGATCGTGGTCGGATGGGTCTTCTTGCCCTGCTTTTTGGTATTGCCGAGATCGACGAAAGCCAGTATCAGACCGATGATAGGAATGATAATACTGAAGACCAGCGCCATTATCGAAAGCGCCATCTCCTGATTCATCATATTCGCGCCGGTTCTCGTTCCCGTTATGGTACCCACAACAGGTCCGGTGGTTCTGTCAGGGGCACCGGGTTCCGAAACTCTTATCGAAAGTCCGTACAACCCCTTTGCTACATATACCTTGACCGCTTTTCCGTCACCGGGAACGCAGATCGAACGGTACTCGGTCATTGTGCCGCAGGTAACGACCATCGTATGATATCCCGGAGGAACATCCTTTGCTATAGCCTCCCCGCTTCTTAAGATAAATCCCAGATTGCTCTCGGCAAGCTGTACGGTGATATCATCCGGGGTACTGCTCTCGTTGAGGACCATGAGATTATAGAAATCATCCCCGTTACCGCTCTGTGGGATGAGTTCCTCGTATCCGCAGTACTCGCAGACCCTCTTATTATCTTTTATCGTTAAAGCACCGCCGCAATTCGGACAATTCATCTCTCGCTTTCCTTTCATAAAACGCAGGTGAAACGTACCAAATATTTATTATACAAAAAACGGACCGTTCCCGCAATTTTCCTGTCAGTCTTGAAACAGGAGGGACGAATTCCGCTGTTTCAGCCGCCGTTTTCGGGAAAACAGCGCAAGCCGTCACACCGTTTTACTCCGCAGCCTTCGGTTTTGAATAAACGCATCCGCAGAAGTTCTGTCTGTAGAGATCGTACTGTTTGGATAATTCTATTGAACGCAAGTATCCGTTTCTTTTCTTGAAATCGGAGGGAAGATACTTCATTCCGGTTTCTGCTTCGAGCCTGAGACCGATGCTGTTTATGGCTTCACTGTCCTTAAGCGGTGACAGGGTAAGTGTCGTTGCGAAATAATCAAAGCCGCCTTCCTTCAGAGCCGCCTCCGCGGTCCGTCTCATTCTGAGCTCATAGCACTTATGACATCTTGCTCCTCTTTCGGGACAATCCTCCAGTCCCTTAGCCATTCCGGAAAAAGTCGCCGGATCGTAATCGGCATCAAGGATCTTTATCCCGTACTTTCCCTTCTTCTCCGCATTATATGCTTTTATCAGTCTTATCTGTTCTTCTTTTCTCTTGAGGTATTCCGCTTCCTCACCGATGTTGGGGTTGTAATAATATACCGTGACATCGCATCTGTCGCAGAGCCTTTCGATGCACGCACTCGAACAGGGGGCGCAGCATGAATGAAGAAGGACTGAAACCGGGTGATCGGAGGAACCGTCCATCCGTTCACTCAGCATATCTTCCATTAACTTGTCGTAGTTTACGTTGTTCATATATTTCAGTGTATCACCCGGCCGGCACAGTGTATATTATCCCGCAGGTTTAAACATAATAATATGGGCCGGTGATCGAAGGATCGCCGGCCCAAAGCTTTGCGTCTTATTTGAAGTACTTAACACCGGATTCGAAGATCTTAAGATCCTGCTCGCCGTAGATATTGACAGCGACTCCGTTTCCGATACGCTCTGAGTGGCACATCTTACCGAGAACCCTGCCGTCGGGTGAAGTGATACCTTCGACGCATCTGAACGAACCGTTGATATTGTAGTACTCATCCATCGAAGTGTTTCCGTCGGGATCGGAGTATACGGTTGCGATCTGTCCGTTCTTAAAGAGATCGTCAAGCACATTCTCGGGAGCTATGAAACGGCCTTCTCCGTGTGACGCGGGGTTAGCATAT
>JAGCRJ010000236.1 GCA_017964745.1 Lachnospiraceae bacterium | reverse complement strand
TAGGTTCTTCTTTCTTATTTCTTTTTATCCTTGTTTTCTTGGTCATTTTTGGTCTCCAGTCTGTAACCGTAGCCACGCAGAGTGACTATCATAGCTTCGGAGTTTTCTGTTTCTTTTCGTATGTTCTTGATCGGGTTATCGAGATTGCGGGGAACCGCGTCGCTTTCCGCACCCCAGACGCGGGCGAGGAGCTCGTCCTTGGAAACAAGTCTGTCGGGATGCTCCATAAGGTAAAGGAGAACGTCAAATTCCCTGGGCTGCAGATCTATCTCTTTATTACCCAGATACAGCTTTCTTTTGTTTCTGTCGGCGGTAAGATCGAGATATGTGACGGTTTCCGGTCTGCTGTCGCCGTATCTTTTTAAGAATGCTCTGATCTTGGCGGCAAGCTGTGCCATGGAGAAGGGCTTTACGATGTAATCGTCTCCGCCGCATTCGTATCCCTTAAGAACGTCTTCCTCGGAATATCTTGCGGTAACGAAGATCACGGGAGTCTGTATGCCGCGCCTTCTCAGGCTTTTGCATACTTCAAACCCGTCCCGCTCCGGCAGACCTATATCGAGCAGTATGAGGGAATACAGAGTTTCCGCTGCCAGTTCCAGACCGTCGCGACCGTTGTCTGAAATATGAATTCGCCACTCGCCGCCGCCCGCATTCTGCAAGTATTCCTGAAGATTGTCCGCGATATCCGGATCGTCTTCGATAAGTAGGATCTCGATCATAGCCTGCCTCCTTTTGTGCACAGATAAACTGTATCACAGAAATGTATTCGGAATGTATTTAAAAATCATATGATTAATTCCGTTTAAAATGTATACTTTTCGTATGTATGCAGTTTTACGGCGCACAGATATAATATGATAGCCTTTATATATATTCACGAACGGAACGAAAATGGAAACAAAGAATAACAAATTCAGTAAACTGATATCCGTCATTTTTGCCACCGACAGCGAGATCCAGGTCGTTGCATTCAACATTCTTGCGTTCTGCGGCATAGTTGTAAGCATAATAACGGCGATCGTTAACGGTATTCGTTTATCGAGTGCCGTATACCCTGATATTGCGGGTGCACTCGGTTCGATAGTGCTCATGTATTACTGCCATAAGACCGGAAATTACAAAAGGGCCATGATCCTTACCGTATTTCTGATCTTCATGGGTCTTTTCACATTCCTGTATTTTCTTCAGGGCGGATACCACGGCGGCATACCTTCATTCTTTATCTTCGGCGTAGTGTTCACCGCCTTTCTTCTGGACGGCATCTCCATGGTGGTGCTGATATTTATCGAGCTGGCGTGGTATATTTCACTGATCCTGTATTCGTATTACCATCCGATGACTCTTAACAATGATGAGAGATTCTACATGACATGTGTCATTATGGATATGACGCTGGTTGCCCTTTCGCTTGCGGTGACCATGTATTTCCAGATACATGTCTACAGGAAAAAGCAGCAGCAGCTTAACGCTGCAATAAAGGAAGCCGGTGAAGCCAACAGGGCAAAAAGCGATTTCATTGCCAAGATGAGCCATGATGTCAGAACACCGCTCAATACGATCCTTGCGATGAATGAGCTGATAGTAAACAACACATCATCCGAGCGTATTAGGGAATGGGTCAATGACAGTAATATCTCCGGACAGGTTCTCCTTTCGATGATAGATGATATGCTCTATCTTTCCAGGATCGAAGCCGGAAGAGTCGCGATCGTTACACGGCCATGGAATACAAGAAGTGTCTTTGATGAGACGGCAAGGGTATGGAAGCTTAATGCCGCAAAGGCCGGACTCGGATTTATCTATGAGATGGAGGATGATATCCCCGTATATCTGAACGGTGATGAAGGAGTGATCCGAAAGATCATGGATAACCTTCTCAGCAATGCGGTCAAGTATACGAAAAAAGGAAACATAACCCTCTCCGTCAAACAGGATGATATGCTCGAGATCATTGTTGAGGATACCGGAGTCGGCATTGCTCCCGATTATATCGATGACATCTTCAGTCCCTATGAGCGCGGCGTTGAAGAGGTCTACAAGGAGACCAGCGGAAGCGGACTCGGACTTACCATCGTAAAAGAACTCGTCGAAGCAATGGGCGGTACGATAAAGTGCGACAGTATTCTGGAGAAAGGAAGCATCTTTACCGTACGGATTCCACAGAAGGAAGTGTCGGTCATAGATGTGCATGCCGACGAAAAGAAGATGCCTCCCGAGATAAGGAAGTCCAAGCAGTTTGTTGCACCCAATGCACATATCCTTGTCGTGGACGACAATGCCTATAACAGAAAGGTAATACGTGAATTCACGCAGCCTGCCCTGATCCAGCTTGACGATGTTGAGAGCGGATATGAAGCCATTGAGATGATCGACATCAAGAAATATGATCTTGTCGTAATGGATATACGCATGCCGCATATGGACGGAATGCAGACACTTGCCAGGATAAAGGAAGAGTATCCTGATTTCGATACACCGGTTGTGGCACTTACGGGTGATATAATGAACGGTGTTGAAGAGAAGCTGATGTCCCTGGGATTCAGCGGATTTTTGGCAAAGCCCGTAAGTCTTTCCAAGTTCCTCAATACCGTAAAAGAATTCATTCCCGATAAGATAGTCGAGATCGATGCCGTGGAAGAACCGGAGCTTGTACCGGAGAAGCTGGAATCGGGTCAGAGCTTCCTTATCCCGTTCGGCATAGACTTAAAGATGGCACTTGAATACTGTGCGGGAAATCCGAACGAATTTGCGATGAGGACGGAGCTGTTTGAGGAATTTGCCGATGCCAATATCGCGCGTTTGAACGAAAAGCCCGTTACGGATGATTATTATCTTCTGATACATTCGATCAAATCCGTGGCTAAAGGAATCGGTGCCTATCTTCTTGCCGGACTTGCCGAAGCCGCAGAGCGCAGGAGAGACGATGCATTTTCCGAAGAGGTTAATCCCCTGATCATTGCGGAATATGGTAGAGTAAGAGAAGGTATCAGAAGGTACAAGGAGGAATTTTCCGCAAAATGACTCGTAAACAGGTAATGGTAATAGATGATGACAGCGTAATGCTCCTGCTGATGAAGAACCAGCTTGAAGCATTATATGATGTCGTGACTTTTTTGTCGGGTGCCGAAGCGCTTGAGGAACTGAACAGAACAGATAAACTTCCCGACCTCATACTTCTTGATATCGGCATGAGGGAGATGGACGGATATGAAGTGCTCGGAAGACTTAAGGCGAGTGAAAAGCTCAAGATGATCCCCGTGGTATTCCTTACCGGTATGACGGATGAAGTATCCGAATGCAGGGGTCTTGAGATGGATGTAGTCGATTACCTTAAAAAGCCTGTGGCGGGCAAGGTTCTGTTCGCAAGAGTCCAGCACTACATTGAGCTTTATTCCGATGTCGAGAACAAGGGTAAGCTTGACGAAAGCCTCATCACATCCATCCCCGATCCTCTTACCGAAAGAGAACTCGAAACGGCAAGGCTTATGGCGGAATTCCGTTCCGACCGTGAGATCTGTGACATTCTGCACATATCGATGCCTTATACCAAGAAGCTTGTCGCTTCCGTGAAGGAAAAACTAGGACTTGAAAAACGCGGAGATATAAGGCGTTTTCTGGCCTGAGTGCGCTTGAAAAATAATTATACTTTTAGGATGTATCCTCCTCATATATGAGTCTTTATAATCGACATCGTGTAAAGATTCTATATGAGGAGGATTTATATATATATGAAAAAGAAAATTGCCATGCTCATGGGAGTCCTCGCATTATCCGTATTTACAGCATGCGGATCAAGTGCGGATGTCGATATTGATGACGTCGAATACGATGAAGATTACGATACCGACTGGGATGAGTCTGACAGTGATCCGGATTATACCGAGGCTTCTTTGGACGAAGATGATGAACTGCTCGGAGTCTGGAGGGGAGAGAATGTATTTGTACTGGAGTTTACCTTTTATCCTGACGGAACATATCATTACAGTTCGGATGGCGGAATGAGTGAAGAAGGTACTTATGAGTTTGACGGAAGCAATCTTATTCTCAATGGCCCTGAAGACCATTATCATTGGGAATTTGAATATTCGAGAGGACTTCTCACAGACAATGACGGAACCGAATTCATGAAGGTACTTGAGTTGTCGGAGCTTGAAGCTTCCCTGTCTTCAGATGATGATAATGATGACGATGATGACGATGACTATGATCTTCAGTCCGATATCATAGGTTACTGGCAGGGAAATAATACGCCTCCCAATGACTGGTTCATCTTCACTTCGAACTGGGATTTCTACTGCAACAGGGATAACGGTTACATTGAGTGGGGAACATATACTTATGACGGCGCGTATGTTGAACTGACATATGTTCCCTCCGGTGAAACAGATTCGTTTTTGTTGTTTGATACGGATTATCTTCTTTACGATCCCTGCGACGGACTGTTCAGAACCACCACGGATGATTACGTCGATCAGTGGATCCTTGATGAAGTAGGTAATTAAAAAATTTAAGGAGATATGAAGAAATGAAAAAGAAGTTTTTGGCTGTGCTTTTGGCCGGAATGATGGTCGGTGCACTTGCCGCATGCGGCGGAACCGCAGAAGTTACCGAGGAGCCTCCCATTTCCGTTGAGGAAGAAACAGAAGAGGAAGAACCTGTGGAGGACGAAGATGTGATCGAAGATGAAGAGGAAGAGATTGTCTCTCCCGATCATGTTTTTGATATCCCGGAGAGCGTCTGGATCTACGGAAAGAGTCATGACACCTGGTTCGTGACCGAGGGACTCTTCTGGTATGCAGTTGATCTGGACGGTGAAACCGTTGATGAGGGAACCCTTTATGCCGAGAGCGAAAACAGCTTTGATGTTTATGATCCGGACGGCGAGTTATTGACAACTTTCACCATAACCGATGAAGGAGATCTGTTTGATGAAACTTACCAGGAACTCTATTATCAGGTAGGTCATCTTCCTGCAAGATTCCCTAACGAGCTTGCAGAGGAGATCGGATTTAATGACATTGCAGGCGAATGGGTCTATCAGGAACAGAATACCGACAATCCCGAATTATATGATGACATCGCGTTTATCCGCATTTATCAGGACGGAACATATGAGATCCGTTTTTACGGAGATGATTCATTCCGTGATGGTGTGATCCTTATCGAACTTGAGGAATATCCCGGTGAAGATTCATACACTCCCATATATTCTTTCTTTGAAGGCGGAAACAATTACTGGCAGGGCTGCTATACCGGTGAGCGCGAGGAAGATATCATCTATTTCGGAAACGGCGGAAGCGAAAGACTTGTTCCTGCAGAAGGACAGGGTTGAGGGAGAATACTATGAAGATAAAGATTTTTACAAAACTTTTTGCGATCGGAGCCGCATGCGTTCTCAGTATCTGCGGATGCGGAGGTGCGGCTGATGTGAACAACGGAGGAAGTAACGGAGGTTCATCAAATGACCAGCAGCTTGATGGAGCTGACTGGAGAACCTGGGGAACCATCGATGATTACGGAACCCTTTCTCTTGACGGAACCGACACCGATGTATGCGTATGTCTTTTTGCTGACAGAGCAGAGCTCTATTATGACCGGGAGAACCAGGAGCTGTTCAAGACCATTGACTTTCCCGAGAAGCTTTCCGACGAAGAGTATGAGAAGCTTTCGATCGAATTTATTGATAATACCGGCGATGACAATACCGATATCGTGTTTGTCGTAGGTACTGAGAATACCGTAGACCGCAGATTCAGCTATATCTATGATTCGGATGTTAAGGATTTTGCATATGATGCATTCTCGGCATATCCCAATCCCAATGTCGTTGATGACATCGGCGAAGAGGGCGTTGTTGATTTCACCGGAAGATACACCGAGCCCGATTTCGGAAGATGCCTTATCGAGATATCCAAGGAATCCGAAGACAGCTACAGCATCGTTGTCAACTGGTCTAACAGTGCTTCCGATGAATCCGTATGGGCCATCACCGGTGCTACCTACGGCGAAAGCGGCGATGAACTCGTATATACCGATGCACTTTATTATCACCGTACATACGATGAAGACGGCGGCTATGAAGACGAGGACATATACGATAACGGTACCGGAAGATTCTATATGACCGAGGGCGGAATGCTCGGATGGGAAAGCGATAACACCGAGGATGACGGAATCGACGGAGATACAATGTTTGAGAGACTTGACCAGTAGGAGATAAATCCATGGTAATGACCTTAGCCGCTCTGATTCTGCTGTGCAGCATATTCGGGATCGTTTATGTTACCACGCAGATAAAAGAAAACAAAATGGCGAAGATGATCGCAATGATCGTATGCATTCTGCTTGCATTTGCATCGGCTGCGTTCATAATTCTTACGCTTTACTTCGCCTGGGCAGTCAGAATGAACTGAATAATCCCGAAAGGGTTTTATTCGGGGGGACTTGAGGCAGTCTGAAAGGACTGCCTCATTTTATTGTGTAAAAGAGTTTGAAATCTCAGCCTTTTAGTTTCATACTTATATCATGAAACCTATAAACATCTATGCGCTTACAAGGTTAAATGATCCCGAGCTGATGTCAAAGGTTGAAAGGCAGATGTCCGGGCGCGGAAGATACATTAAGATCCGCGAATGGGAAACGGAGGGGCTCAGACTTTTTTCGGAAAGACTGCAGTCCGTATGCTCCGATGCCTGTCTGCTCACATTCTATTACTCTTACACGATGCAAAAGCTCGGAAAAGAATTCGATCTTATACGCATCGCGGATGACCAGATCGTCAACATCGAACTTAAGAGCGGCAACGTATCGAACGAAGCGATACGAAGCCAGCTCATTCAGAACAGATACTATCTCTCAACCCTGGGGAAGCCTGTATACTATTACACCTATATAAGCGGGCAGGACAGGCTCGTAAGGCTTTCAAACAGCGGAAGGCTTATAGAAAGCACATTCGAAGAGCTCGGTGTGCTCCTGGACAATCAGGACGGCATATACACCGGGGATATCGAGGAACTTTTCAAGGAAGACAGGTATCTGATCTCACCGATAACCGATCCCGGAAGATTCCTGCGCCAGGAATACTTCCTTACCTTCCAGCAGCGTGACATTAAAAAGCAGATACTCAGGAATATTTCCGACGGACGTAACCTTCAGGGATTTACCGGGCTTCCGGGAACGGGAAAGACGATCCTTCTGTACGACATCGCAATGAGCATGTCGCGTAAGACACCGGTCTGTCTGTTTCATTTCGGATCGCACAGAAGCGAACTCCGTGAGCTTGATGAACGTCTTAAGAGGATCGATTTCTATTATTGTGAAAAGAATACCGTCCCGCCTGTGGAAAAGAATTATTCCGCCATATTTATCGATGAAGGCCACGGCATGGGAGAGAAGGCTTTTGATACCATATGCGAATACGCAGCGAAGTGGAACGCTCCCGTTATAATTTCGTATGACGATGCACTCTGCGTATCCGAAAAGGAAAGACTCGGCATCGGTGCGGTGGTCTTTGAAAAGCGTGAGGATTTCACGGGCTTTAAGCTGACCAACAAGATCAGGATGAACAACGAGCTTTCGACATTCCTCCGCACCTTCCTTTCCGCATCGAAGATGTATAAAAGGGAGTATCCGAATGTATCGGTCGTGTACGGTGCAGACATGGATGAAGCGATGAACCTTATCCGCTTCTACGAAAGAGAAGGTTATATTTTCATCTGGGACCGTGGGCTCGGCATCGATATAGGTGAGACAGAGAGTTTTCCCGGCGAAGTGCTTACACGCATAGAATCGGAATCCGTCACCGGAAAGGAATTCGACAAGGTTGTGATGCTCCTTGATGATTCTTTTTACTATGATGAGAAGGGATTCTTAAGGAATAAGGAGTCCGAAACCCAGGCCGAAACCGCAAGGATCATGAATCTGTTCCACGGCCTTTCCCGTGCCAAGAAAATGATCGCACTTGTCATTGAAGGCAACATACAGCTCACGGAGCAGATATACACGATACTCCAGAAGTGAACAGGGGTGAACGAGGGGACGGTTCCTCCGTTCACC
>JAGCRJ010000235.1 GCA_017964745.1 Lachnospiraceae bacterium | reverse complement strand
TACCTTTCCACCTTCAAGAACCTTGTCGACCTTGGAATAAGTCATTCTTTTGGAGGATCTGATAACGGACTCGGTTATAAGATGATCCATTGTCTTACCGTCGGGACCTAGAAGAACTATCGCGGAAAGAGACAGCCTGTCTTCATCGGGATTAAGTGAACAGAGACCGTTGGACAGCTTCTCCGGAAGCATCGGTATAACCCTTCCGGGAAAATAGATACTGCACCCGCGCTCCAGGCTTTCTGTATCAAGAGGCGAACCTTCACGGACATATTCGGAAACATCGGCAATATGAACTCCGACAACATATGCTCCGTCCGGACCTCCTTCATCAAGACATTCAAGGCTTACGGCATCATCAAAATCACCCGAGTCATCACCGTCTATCGTAAAAGTAACGATATCCCTGAGGTCGAGACGTTTTCCTTTTCCTTCGAAAGAATCACCGAATACATCGGACAACTTTTCGATATGATAAAGGTCATCCAGCTCATGGGCCGATGAACTTCCAACAATGCTTCCGTCACCGCACACATCATCACAATTTCTGATGACGGAATCGGGAAATTCGATCCTTAGTCCCAATGCACAGACTACGCTCACGTCATCCGTACGGGGATCGTCCGTATCTCCGATGATCTGAATGATCCGTCCTTCGGGTGATCTCTTGAACTCCCCGTAATCCGATATCTCGGCAAGGACCTTCTGTCCTGTAACCGCTTCCATAGTATTGCCCTTAGGGATATACAGATCGGAAGCCAGAGTTCCCTTATCGGGAATAACAAATCCGTAACCGTTTCGGATCTCTTCAAAGGTGCCCACTATACGTGTGACGGAATGCTCTATGACCCTGACTACCTTTCCCTCGCGGCTCTTACGTTCTCCGGAATTCTTTCCTTCATCCTCACTTAAGGGGCCGGGAGAAAGTAATTCGATCAGGACCTTATCACCCGGGAAAGCATAATTGGTAAATCTCTCCGAAATAAAAATATCCCTTGAAAAGCCCTCAACCTTAACAAACCCGTATCCCTTGTCGGTTGCACTGAAGACACCTTCATAACGGTAAAGCTTACCTTTTGCATGTCCGCCCTTATGAAGCTTAACCTTGGTCTGCTTCTTCCTTCTTACGGGAGCTGCGGAACCTGCCGAAGCTTTGACATTTGCTTTATTCAGTTTTCCGTAGTTTCCTTTTTTCTTCATAGCAAAAAAATAAGGGCGTCCGATGAACGGACGCCCGTAATCCGAATCTTAAATAACCCTGAGGTTAAGCACGATAGCAAGTAAAATGAAAAGAACTGCGAGTACTCTGGTGATTCCTACCAATGTACCTTCCATTCCGCGTGCTTTATTCTTTCCGAGATAGCTCTCTGCAGCTCCGGCAATCGCTCCGAGTCCCTGGGACTTTCCTTCCTGCATAAGAACCACTATGGTAAGAAACAGGCAATCCAAAACAAAAAGTATTGTAAGTATTATACGAAGTGCGCTCATAAATACCTCTTTCGAAAATTTGTGCGTCTCACACAGACTTTCATTAAAATATCATAATCGGACAAAATATGCAAGTTTTTCGGTGAAAAACCGCTTAAATCCCTAAAAATGTTTGATTTTAGATCAAACCGGGTCAAAGTGTACTCAGATAATCCTGAACCTGAAGCTGAATACGGGATGCGGTCTCCTCGGGAGTCTTGCCTTCCTGAGCCGCACTGTTTAGTTCTTCGATAATGAGTTCTTTAATATACTGCTCATTAAAATACAGCCTGTCTACGGAAAGTATGAAATCTTCGTATTCCTTTACCTGATCCTGTGTCATAACGGGAACTTCCCGCTCCTCGCCGTCGACATAATACATATAGGTATGTTCATATTCGCTGCCGTTATTACCGGTCTCGGTATAAGGCTTTGTTGCCGAGGCCAGAACATTCTCAAGAGCGCTCTTAAGAACGGGGAATCCGTAATATTTGTCGGTATTCTGGTAATCCGTAATGAAATACTTTACAAAATCCCAGGATTCGTTAAGAAGCAGTGAATCCTTGTTCAGCACGAAATAATTGCTGTAACCTATGCTGGATCCGTTTGAACCGGAGGAAGGCCATCCGACAAATACCGGAGCCGCATCAAAAGTCGCATAAGAACTGAAATAATCGCTCTTAAAATCGGTAATGGACAGGTTTTTAAGTCTGACCAAACCGTCCATATAAATATGGTCGTAATTGTTCCAGTAAAAGTCCGCATATTCACCGTTATAGTCAACAAACTCCGGTAAAGTAAGAGAATAACCGATCAGTCTGTAAAATCCGGGATCGTTGAAATCACAGCTGCGTCTGTCAATATCGATCCATTCATATCCGCACTGATCGATAATGTCTGAAATGAACTCCTGACGGGAGGTATAGAGATTAAACATCTTATCTCCGTTCGCATCGGTTTTTTCTGCATACTCAATGAATTCATCCACGGTCCATGAAGTCATTCCATCAAGATACTCAGGTGAACCCATCAAGGTATTAACAATGAATGTAGGGACAACCTGATAAAGATTTCCGTTTACGGAAACCGCATCAAATACGTTGGTACAATAATCATCTGCGGTCATTGAAGGGTCAGATTCGATAAGTTCACCGATATCGGCAAGAAGTTCCTTATCGACAAGGCTCCTTACATCAATCTCACTCATGTAATCCACGGATACGATATCAGCCATACGTCCGTTCATCATATCCTCATACATCTTATCTATGCCGGCATTATAGTTTTCATATGTTGCATATACAGAATAATCCTTGAATACAATCCTGCAATCCTGTCCCGAGGTATTAAAATCAATGATCCTGTCGAGCAGATCCCTGTATAAACTGTTTCCGGCAAGAGTAATGACCTTGCTCTTTTCAACTGAAGCCGGATCTACCGCTCTGCAATAGGCAATGCTCTGAGTATTGTCCGTATAATAGAATGCTGCATAGAACTCATCAAGTCCGTTCAAAGATACGAAATGGGAACATCCTTCCGATGCAACATCGGAATTGACGTAATCCATGAAAAGGGCGCCTTTTTCATCGGTTCTCCAGGACTGAAGACCGGAAGAAACTGAAAAGATGATATCTCCGTCATCGGTTGAACCGGCTGCATAATTTGTACCACCGCCCAGAAGCTTAACTTCCGATTTATCCGATATGCTGAGAGTTTCTGTATCGATCTCCGAAGCATAGACAATTCCGTCATTTTCATAGTCCCAATAGATGGCTACAGGCTTATCATCGATCGAAACTACCGATCCAAGGTATGATGTCCATTCGCCGGGATCATCATTTTCCGCGATAACGGATTTCTTTATATCATCAAATCTGTCTGCGCCGTAAAGAACGGCCTTCCGTTCATAAACGTCCTCATTGTAATAACCGTAATACATCAGAAGCGAATCATCAGAAAGATACGATACGTAACTGACATATCCGCTCTTAACATCGACAGGAATATAAAGAACATCCGTGCATTCGCCTTCAGCATTCCATCTGACATTAAAGTACTCTGTCAGACTATCCCCTTTATCGTTATATCCCCATATTGTAAGAAGTGCCTCATAACATCCGTCGGAATCACGGTTAAAACAGCCGTAGGAAATATCCTCCACAGCTTCACATTTAATCTTACATTCATCCAAAAGCTCCATGGGGAAATCATATCTTATGCCCTGAATATCCTCATTGGCTTCAACCACTTCGGTCTTTTCATTTTCATAATAGTCGTTTCCGACAGGTTTACTCAGGTGAAAAGAATCCTTTAGATTTCCGGCATTATCGTAAAGCTCAATATAGTAAGCATAATTGCTGTATCTGTCATTGCGTGAATAGACGTAATAAACACCATCATCGGTCTTTCCGCCTTCAACATAATTTCCGTCGTTACCGTTGGGTGAATCTATCCTGACAACCTCATAGACATTCTTGGCCGCAAGCGAAGCATTCGCATAAAGCGGATCATCCTCGTCCACAGGTTCGACTACGGGTGTATCAATATCATTTTCGTTATCGCTGACATCGGTATCCCTGTCTACCACTTCACCGGCTCCCTTACAGGATGCCAGAGAAAATAGCATAGTGAAGATAAGGAGTATTCCTATGTATTTTCTGAGATTCTTAGTCATAAACACCTCTTTACGAAAGTTAATTCAAAGCCAAAGATATTATACCAATTAATCGCCCGTGTAAAATTTAAGATATTATTAATGTAG
>JAGCRJ010000234.1 GCA_017964745.1 Lachnospiraceae bacterium | reverse complement strand
TCAACACTGTTGATCTGTGCCATGATCTCTTCGGTAAGGGAAGTTATCTCCACAACAGCGGTCTCTTCATCAACACTTATATCCCTGGAAACGACATCTGTGTCAGCTTCCGAGACGGTAACGGTCATCTTTCCGTCACGGCTGAGGATGACTGCGTCCTGTGTCATATTGGAGATGGTGTTCTTGGTTGCGTTGTAAACGATGTTATCAATACGGTTCTCGGCATTGGTAACGGATCCGCTCAGTGTCTGTGCGAACTTGAGAGGATCGGTGACACGCCAGAGAACATAGCTGTCGACGATCATGGTCTTCTTATCGGAAGTGATGACGTCCGATGCGGGAAGGTCATAGATGAGGATCTGGTCGGGAACCACATCAACGGTCTCTATAAAAGGAACCTTGAATGAGATACCGGGTGTGGATATGACTCTTTCTACCTTACCGAATCTTCTTACCAGCTTGTACTGGTTTTCATATGTAACTATCATGCATGATCTGACAATGATGAGTGCGAAGATCACTACTGCGAAGATCACCCATCCTTTGAAAGATCTTTTTTCTTTTTTATCTGCGGCTTTTGTTCTTCCCTTCTTGGGATTGCCGTTTGAATCAAAGCTTTCAAATTGTGCCATTTTTATATCCCTCTGTATCAAAATCCTGTTTCGGTTGTTGTGGTGGTACCAGGAACTGCCTGATACTCAAAGAAGCTGTCAAGCGGAAGCATTGTCTGTGTGGTTCCGTCGGAGCTCTGGATCACAACCTTGAGTCCGGGAAGGACATCTTCCATGGTCTCGTAGAACATTCTTCTTCTCGTAACCTCGGGATAATTGATATATTCCTCGTAGAGGGCGTTGAATCTTGCTACCTGCCCGTTTGCTTCGTTGATCCTCTCCTGCTTTGCCGCTTCGGCTTCCTGGATGATCCTGTCGGCTTCAGCCTCTGCTGCGGGGATCTTCTCATTTCTGTATTTGTTGGCGTTGTTTACAGAGGTTTCCTTTCCCTGCTTTGCGGTCTCAACCTCTTTGAATGCCATGCTTACCGCATCGGTGGGAGGCTCAGCATCCTGGATGGTGATGTTGACGAGCTGGATTCCGATATCGTAAACCTCAAGCTTGTCGATGATCATCTGCTTGATGTTAGCCTGGATCTCGTTCTTGCCGGTGGTAAGAACGCTGTCGACCGTGTAGGAACCGATCGTTGTCCTGATGCAGTTCTGTGCGATGTTCCTGAGGATCTCAACGGGGTCCTCGGAAGCATAGAGAGCCTTTACGGGGTCGGTGACCCTGTACTCCGCGTAAAAGTCAACGTGGAGGAAGTTGTAATCCGATGTGATCATCATTGCTTCCTCACCGGCTCCGGTGGAGTTGTATCCGATGCTGAATCCGTTGATGGTGGTTGAAACCTTATCTACGGTCTGGATAAAGGGTATCTTGAAGTGCAGTCCGGGTGTGGTAACCGCCTGGGGCGAACCGAATGTACATACAACGGCCTGCTCTTCCTCCCTTATGGTGTAAAAAGATCCGCTTACGATGATGCCTGCAACAAACAGGACTACAACAGCGATAACGATCTTTTTTACTTTGCTGTTAAAGATCTTGTCTTTCACTTTCTTTTCTCCTTACTTATTCTTCCCTGTACTGTTTCTGCGATTCGATGTACAGGTCTTTTCCGGTATGGTCGATGACGACTATAACGGGAAGATCCTTTACTTCAAGCTTCCTGATCGCTTCTGTTCCGAGATCGTCATAAGCGACAACTTCGGAAGAGATGATGCATTTGCTCAGGAGTGCTCCCGCACCGCCTACGGCGGCAAAGTAGACCGCGCCGTTACGGATCATTGCGTCCTTTACTTCCTGCGTTCTCTTTCCTTTTCCTATCATTCCGATAAGACCGAGGTCAAGAAGCTCGGGTGCGTACTTGTCCATGCGGCTTGCGGTGGTGGGTCCCGCACTGCCTATGGGCCTGCCCTCTCTTGCGGGAGAAGGTCCCATATAGTAGATGGTCTGGCCCTTTATATCGATGGGAAGGGCCTCACCCTTTCGAAGGGCTTCGTACATCCTCTTGTGAGCGGCATCCCTTGCGGTATAGATGGTGCCGGTCAGATATACGTAATCGCCGCAGTTAAGCGACAGCGCGTCCTCTTTTGACAGAGGCATGCTTATCTTCTTATCCATGATGCCTCCTTAAAGTTCTCTTACGCTGTGACGGTTTACGTGACAGCAGATGTTTACGGCAACGGGAAGTCCCGCGATATGCGTCGGATAGGTGAGGACGTTGACCGCCATTGCGGTGATCCTGCCTCCGAGGCCGCCGGGGCCGATGCCTGATTTATTGATGCGGGTGAGGAGTTCCTCCTCGAGTTCCTTTACGTAGGGGATGTCGGAATGCTCGCCTGCGGGACGTAAGAGTGCCTTCTTGGAAAGGAGTGCCGCCTTTTCGAAGGTTCCGCCGATGCCTACGCCTACGACCATGGGAGGGCAGGCGTTGGGACCTGCATCATTTACTGCGGTGAGCACGGCATTTTTGACACCTTCAATTCCCTCGGCAGGCTTGAGCATGAAGATCCTGCTCATGTTCTCGCTGCCGAAGCCCTTGGGCGCAAGTGTGAGTTTTAATCCGTCTCCGGGAACTATGTCGTAGTGGATGACTGCGGGAGTGTTGTCTCCGGTGTTGACTCTCTCCAGGGGATCTCCCACAACAGATTTTCTTAAGAAGCCTTCGGTATATCCCTTGCGAACTCCTTCATTGATGGCGTCCGTGAGGGTGCCTCCGGTGATATGAACGTCCTGTCCGACCTCGGCAAATACGACCGCCATGCCGGTATCCTGACAGATGGGGATGGTATCGCTTCCTGCGATCCTGAGGTTTTCTTTGAGCTGGCCGAGGACCTGTTTGCCGAGGGGAGAGATCTCGCTTTTCTCGGCATTGTCCAGAGCCTTTTCCATATCGGGGGTGAGGTAATGATTGGCCTCAATGCACATCTCCGATAAGGTTTCGGTGATGATCTTGGAATCTATTTCTCTCATTATTTCGTAAGTATTTCCTTTACACTGACAAGTTCTTCGCTTGAAGGCGATGTGGGTTTCCAGAGAATGGTCTGGCCGTCTCCTTCATATCTGGGGATGAGGTGGAGATGGAAATGGTTAACGGTCTGGCCCGCTACCGCGCCGTTATTCTGGACGAGGTTAAGTCCCTGTGCTCCGAGCTTTTCGACGAGCATGCATCCGAGCTTCTTGGCAAGCTTCATTGCCTCTGCGGCGGTATCATCGGGTAGCTCGAAAAGGTTGTCCGCATGGTCCTTGGGAAGGATGAGGGCATGGCCCTTGGTTGCGGGACCGTTATCGAGAATCACGTTGAATCTTTCATCCT
>JAGCRJ010000233.1 GCA_017964745.1 Lachnospiraceae bacterium | reverse complement strand
GCTATCGGTATCGCAGAGAAGGCTAACAAGGTTCGTCAGAAGCCCCTCCGTGTTATCCTTAACGGACTCGGCAAGGACGCTGCACAGATCATCTCCAGGATCAACGGATTCACCTTCGTTGAGACCGAGTACGATCCCTACACCAACACTGTTAAGGAAGTAAGCAGAACCTGCTACTCCAAGGATCCCGAGTCACCCAGAGCAAAGGTTAACTGCTACGGCGCTAACGATGTTTGCGAAGGCGTTGCGATCATGTGGAAGGAGAACGTTGACGTATCCATCACCGGTAACTCAACCAATCCCACCAGATTCCAGCATCCCGTTGCAGGTACCTACAAGAAGGAGAGACTTGAGGCAGGAAAGAAGTACTTCTCAGTTGCTTCCGGCGGCGGTACCGGACGTACCCTTCATCCCGATAACATGGCTGCAGGTCCCGCTTCCTACGGTATGACCGACACCATGGGACGTATGCACTCAGACGCTCAGTTCGCAGGATCTTCATCCGTTCCCGCACACGTTGAGATGATGGGACTTATCGGAGCAGGTAACAACCCCATGGTTGGTATGACCGTTTCAACCGCAGTTTCGATCGAAGAGGCTGCAAAGGCAGGAAAGTTCTGATAAGACCGTAATACAGGCTTTAAAATACAATTCCCTGAAGGATTTTTTCCTTCAGGGAATTTTTTTGTTGACGAAAGAGAAAAAGTGTGGCAGAATACATTTTACAAAACATAATCTTATAAAACATAATTCATCGGATCTATGATCTTCAAAGTTTTTGAAAGGAACAGATAATGAATATACTTACAAGAAAACAGAATATAGCAAGCATTTTTTTGAAGATGATCATATTCATTTCCGCTGTCACGGGAACCACCCTGAGCGTATATGCCGCACGGGACAGATTCATGGGCGGAAGAGCGACGTTCATGTTCTTCACGACCCAGTCCAATATCGCCATGGCACTGATAAGCATCGTCGGTATCTGCATACTGTGCACGGCAAAGAAGACCGGAAGGGTATGGAGCGTCATAAAGTATGTCGGAACCATATCCATAACGCTTACCGGTATCGTATTCGGATTCGTTCTTGCACCGGCACTGGGTGCGGGAGCATGGAACTTACAGAACACACTGACACACCTTGTTGTTCCGGTATTATCGGTAGTTGATTTCTTTGTTGTCGGGAATGCACTTGATCTTAAGAAGAAAGATGTATTCTATGTTCTGATCCCGCCCATTTTATATGCGATCTATGCGGGAATAGGATACGCACTGAACTGGCAGTTTGCCGAAGGATACAATTATCCTTACTTCTTCCTCAACTGGGGAAGTCCTGCCGGAGCCTTCGGATTTACAAAGGGTCTTCCTTTTATGGGAACCGGATGGTGGATACTTGCACTGCTCATTTTCCTGCTGGCTGTGGGCCGCTGCTATCTTGCCGTTAATGACAGGATTCACGGAAAGAGTCGCCGCTCTGTTTCATAGCAGCTTTTTCAGCTTGCAGTTCTCAATCCCTTCGTTCCAGAAATCTTCAAGCGGAAGATTTCTGATCCGGGTTATGATTGCGGAATTCATCGCACCATGCCCGACTATCAGTACGTCCTTTCCTCCCTCCAGGAAAGGACGTACTTTTTCGTTCAGGAATTCTCCGGTCCTGTTCATCAGATCATCGATGCTCTCTCCCCCGGGAGGGGCTTCGTGATAGGTTTCCGGTGAGGTGAAGAAAATGTTGACCGGGCATGCCGGATCGTCGAAATAGTTTTCCGTGCCTTCATATATACCGAAGTTCATTTCCTCGAGTCTGTCATCGTATATGACCGGAATGTTCCGGCCCTTCAGAAGTATCTCCGCCGTCATTGCCGCTCTTTTTAAAGGAGAGCAGAATACTATATCAAAATGTACATCCCTGTAACGCTCTGCAGCTTCTTCGGCCATCTTTATCCCGCTTGCGTTAAGGGGTATATCCGTGTGCCCCTGAAGCCTGGGTATATCGTTCCAGTCCGTTCTTCCGTGACGGATCACGTATAAATTTCCTGTCATCTGTATGTTTTCCTTTAGGTGCTTTTTGAATGTATATATTTTATACTATAATCCTTAAGTGTAAATACGAAAGGAAATCTCATGAGCAAGATACAATTCGATAAGCCCGGCAATTTCCTGTATCCGCTTCCCGCCGTTATGGTGAGCTGTTCGGATAAGAAGGGCAGAAACAATATCATAACCATTGCCTGGACGGGCACCGTCTGCTCCGATCCTCCGATGGTGTATATCTCCGTCAGAAAGGAAAGGTATTCCTATCCCATGATCAAAGAGACGGGTGAATTCGTCATAAACCTTCCTTCCGAGGATCTGACCTATGCCCTGGACAAGGCGGGCTGCACCACGGGTAAAAAGATCGATAAATTTAGGGAACTGGGCCTTACACCTGCCAAGAGCAATGCTGTTGACTGTGTGTCAATAGCCGAGGCGCCGGTCTGTCTGGAGTGTAAAGTGACTCAGGTACTCGAACTTGGCAGCCATGACATGTTCCTTGCGGAGGTCGTAAGTGTATCCGTTGACGAGAAGTTCCTTGATGAAAAAGGAGTATTCCATATGGACCGCTGTAACCTGGTGGCATATGAGCACGGAGCATACAGGAAAATGGCTGAGACCATAGGAACCTTCGGGTATTCTGTGAGAAAGAAAAAAAACTGAGCATAACGCTTTCATTTATGTCCGGTGAGGAAAACCGATCTGCTTGACAAAAGAGTGAGAAGAATGTAGGATAACAGTGTTACGTAACACTGTTATCTTTTTATGGGATGATTTATGAAAAAGGAAAACGATCAGGGGACGAGAGAGCTGCTCATGGAAGCCGCCAAGAAGGAGTTCCTGGAAAAAGGATATAACAAGGCTTCGCTCAGAAGCATCTGCGCGGATGCGGGACTGACCACCGGAGCGCTGTACTTTTTCTTTGAAAACAAAGCGGACCTGTTCGCTGCGATCGTCGATCCTCCCTTAAACGGACTGAAGAAGATCCTGTTCGAGCATTTCAGAGAGGATGCCGAGGAGGCGAAGAAGCTGACCTCCATTGAAGGGCTGGATATGGATCACAGTGAGATAAGCGACCGCATTGTCGGTCATATCTATGAGAACTATGACAGCTTTATGCTTCTCCTTACTTCAGCTGAAAACACCGTATATGAAAATGTCGTGGATGAATTCGTGGACATGCTTGATAAGTCCATACCTCCTATGATGGCGAATGTCGGCGGTTACACATATGATGAATATATGTCCCACTGGATGGCACATATATCGATGGATGCGTTCATCCATGTGATCAAGCATGAGAAGGATGCAGAGACGGCTGGGAAGAGGCTCAGAAGCATCCTGAACTATCTGGTAATGGGCTGGGTACAGCTTGCATTGGTTAAAAAATAAGATGTAAAGATCACCGCTTCTTTGCAAAAGTTTTTCTTTTGCGGGAAGCGGAAAAAAATAACATTTACATAACACTGTTATGTTGAAAGAGAGGAAATGACATATGTATCTTGAGATCAAAGATGTGAAGAAAAGCTACGGAAGCGGTGGAAGCTATGTGCAGGTCTTAAAGGGCGTGAATACCGGTGTTGAAAAGGGGCAGATGTGCGTCATCCAGGGAACATCGGGTTCCGGAAAGTCGACACTTCTTAACTGTATCGGCGGGCTTGATGTAATGGATTCCGGTTCCATACTGGTTGACGGGACGGAAGTTTTCGGTATGAAAAATAATGCCCTTTCCGATTACAGAAGGGACAATCTCGGATTTATCTTCCAGTTCTATAATCTGGTTCCGAATCTTACGGTTATGGAAAACATTCAGGTATGCGAATACCTTGCGAAGGATCCTCTCGATATGGAGGAACTTCTGGATGTGCTGGGACTTACCGAACACAGGAATAAATTCCCCGCGCAGCTTTCCGGAGGACAGCAGCAAAGATGTGCCATCGCAAGAGCCCTCATCAAGAATCCCAAGCTCCTTCTTTGCGATGAACCCACGGGAGCACTGGATTCCGCCACATCGCGGGACATTCTTGTCCTTCTTGAGCAGGTGAATGCAAAATACGGAACCACGATGCTCATCGTAACGCACAACAACTCCATCAAAAATATGGTCCACAAGGTCATCTTCCTTAAGGACGGGATCGTAAAGAGCGAATATGTAAACGAGACCAGGATACCTGCGCGTGAATTGGAGGATCTGTGATGAACAGGATACTTAGGAAAAGATTTCCGAGACAGATAAGGGCGGATTTCTTCAGACTTGGATCTCTCTTTCTGATGATCGCTCTCTGCATGTATATAATCATTGCCCTGGTGGATGCGGCCGAGGTTGTCATCAGGGGAACTGAGAACAATCAGATCGAAAGCCGCTTAGAGGACGGACAGTTCACGGTGTTCAACGCACTTACCGATGAACAGATAAGTACGCTTACAGGCACCGGCGCCGTCATAGAGCCTCATATAAGTTACGATCTGACTCTTGATGACGGCTCCGTGATAAGGATCTTCAAAAACAGGGAGCTGATCGATACCGTGGTGCTCGACTGCGGAAGATATGCGTCTGCGGATGATGAGATCGTATTGGAAAAAAGATACTGCGAGGAACATGACATCAGTGTCGGAAATGTTCTGAACATCGGCGGTAGGGATATTACCGTTACAGGAATCGGCAGCAGTGTGGATTATGATGCACCTTTGAAGAAGCTTTCCGATACTGCCGTAGACAGTACAGTCTTCGGAACGGGATTTGTAACTCCGGGCGGATACGATCTTCTGAAGAGTATCGGATCAGCCGGAAGCGAGGATCTGACATATGCATTTATTCTGAACGGGAGCATAAGTGCAGACGATCTTAAACAGATGATCAGGGATCTGGAATTCGATTACAGATCGGTGGAGGATCCCTACTATCTGGAAATGCTCGATGACACCTACGGAAGAAGGGATGAGATAAGAGACGGGATAAGCGATCTTGCAGACGGTGCGGAGGAGCTTTATGACGGTGCCGGAGAGCTGTATGACGGCACAGGAGAGTTACATGACGGAGCTTTGGAACTTGAAGACGGACTGGGGCAGTTAAGCGAAGGAAGCGAAGAACTAATGTCCGGAGTAAGGAGATTCGAAGGTTCGGTTTCCGTGATCCCGGGTGTTTCCGGAAAAGTCACTTCACTGGTAAACGGTATGTCGGAGCTTGATGACGGTATAAATGAAGCGCATGAAGGATCGGTCGAACTGGCTGATGGCGCCGCTGAACTTCATGATGGTGCAGAAAAGCTTTATGAAGGCGCGGGAGAATTGTATGACGGGATCGGAGAACTTCAGGAGCAGTCGGATGAACTCCTTGATGAGATATTCACCGAATCTCCCGATAATCTGACATCCTTCATTCTGAAAGAAGACAACCTCAGGATCGGAGGAGCAGCCGGTGATATTGAGATCAACAAGACAATAGGACTTGTTGACGGGATCGTGGTGATCATTCTTTTTGCATATGTGCTTTCGGTGTTTGTGATCAACCAGATAAGGGAAGAGAGCAGCACAATAGGTGCGCTGTATGCTCTTGGAGTTAAGAAGAAGGATCTGATGAGGCATTATATCTTCATGCCGACGGTGATCTCTCTTTTGGGAGGAATCTGCGGAGCCGCAGCGGGACTCAGCGGATTCGGAAGCAGCTGGCAGACATCGGATTCATACAGTTATTATTCGATCCCCGTTTTCGATAAGTTCATCCCCGGATATCTGATCGTCTATGCTCTTGTGATGCCTCCTGCGGTCAGTATCATAGTTAATTTCCTGGTCATCAATAAGAGTCTTTCGAGGACGGCTCTGTCCCTTATAAGGAATGAACAGAAGGCTTCGAAGGGCAGGGATATAAAACTCCCCGACATGCCTTTTATGAGGAAGTTCATGATAAGGCAGATGCTCCGCGAAAGAAGGACTGTCCTTACCATCATAGTCGGAATGGTGATATCCCTTATGATCTTCATGATGGGACTTAACTGCTATGTTCTGTGCAGGAATATGGGTGAGAAACCGGTGGAGGATACGCTTTACCGATATATGTACACCTATAAATATCCTTCGGAGGAAGTGCCCGAAGGCGGTGAGGCGGTATTTGTCACCTCTCTTCAGAAGGAAGCTTTCGGTTACACCCTGGATATAACGGTAATGGGCATCGATGATGACAACCCCTATATCGATGTGGATACCGCAAAGGGCAGGGACAGCGTCGTGATCTCGGATGCCGTTGCCACAAAGTACGGCCTTGGGACCGGGGATATGCTTGTGCTTGAGGATAAGGCGGATGATATTTATTACGCATTCAGGGTCGAAGGGGTTGCCGCTTACTCGTCCGGACTTACGGTTTTCATGGATATAGACAGCTGCAGGGAACTCTTCGGAAAAGACGATGACTATTACAATGCCGTCATGTCGGACCGGAAGCTGGACATAGATGAAGGCAGGCTGTACAGTGTGACCGATAAAGCCGATATAGAAAAGGCAGCAGGCGTCTTTGTTGATCTAATGAAACCTCTGTACACCCTGCTCATTACCATGAGCACCGTGATCTTCTGCCTTGTAATGTTCCTTATGACCTCGGTGATGATAGACAGGGCTTCGTTCGGAATCTCCCTTATGAAGATATTCGGATTCAGGGGAAAAGAGGTCAAAAGGCTGTATCTTGACGGCAACAGGATTGCAGTGATGCTGGGAGCTCTGGTGAGCATACCTCTGGCCAAGATCATCACGGATAAGCTGTTTCCCGTGTTCGTATCCAATGTGTCCTGTGGCCTCTACCTTGATTTCGAGTGGTATTATTACCTGATCATCTATATCGCGATCCTTGCGATCTACAGCCTTGTAAGCCTTCTTCTTACCGGAAAGCTGAGCCGCCTGACCCCCGCAGAGGTCCTCAAGAACCGCGAATAAGCCACGGATGCGTCACGGGCACAGTCCCCGTGACGCATTTAGGTATTATATGTTATAATCTGTCTGTTGACTTCGGGGAAGACTATTCTTCGAACGTGTAATGGAGGAAAATATGAATAACAGAAAACATGTAGTTTTGGTAGTAATGGACGGAGTCGGTTTCAGTAAGACCGGACTCGGCGATGCGGTCACCACCGCAAATACCCCCGTCCTTAATGAAATGCTTAAGTCCTGCCCCAACACCAGACTTAAGGCTCACGGCACTGCGGTAGGTCTTCCTTCCGACGATGATATGGGTAACTCCGAGGTCGGTCACAATGCACTCGGCTGCGGACAGATCTATTCACAGGGTGCAAAGCTTGTTAACGAATCCATCGAAAGCGGCAAGATGTTCGAGTCCGATTCATGGAAGGAAGCTCTTGCAAACGTTAAGAACAACGGTTCCGTGCTTCATTTCCTCGGACTTCTCTCCGACGGAAACGTGCACTCCAATATCTCCCATCTTCTTACCATGCTTGGCAAGGCTAAGGAAGACGGCGCTAAGGAAGTACGCGTTCACATCCTTCTCGACGGACGTGATGTTCCCGCAACAAGCGCTCTTCAGTATGTAAAGCAGCTTGAGGACTGCCTTGCAGAACTTTCCGATGACAGCTTCCATGCCATCATCGCTTCCGGCGGCGGAAGAATGAAGGTCACCATGGACAGATACCAGGCTAACTGGGGAATGGTAGAGCTCGGATGGAACACCCATGTAAAGGGCGAAGGACGTCAGTTTGACAATGCTACCGAGGCTATCGAGGCATACAGAAAAGAACTCGATGTCATCGATCAGGATCTTCCCGCATTTGTAATCGCCAAGGACGGAAAGGCAGTCGGCCCCGTAACCGAGAAGGACAGCGTTATCCTCTTCAACTTCCGCGGCGACCGTGCACTTGAGATCTCCATGGCATTTGATTATGAAGATTTCAACTATTTCAACAGAGGACCCAAGCTCGGATGCTACTATGCCGGAATGCTTGAGTATGACGGAGACCTTCACATCCCCACCCACTACCTTGTTAATCCCCCCGAGATCAAGAACACTCTTTCAGAGCTTCTTGTTAATGCGGGACTCAGCCAGTATGCGGTTTCCGAGACTCAGAAGTACGGACATGTAACTTATTTCTGGAACGGAAACAGAAGCTCCAAGTTCAGCGAAGAGCTCGAGACATTCAAGGAGATCCCTTCGGACAATGTTTCATTCGATGAGCGTCCCTGGATGAAGTCCGCAGAGATCACCGATGATGTCATCGAAGCGATCAAGTCCGAGAAGTATGATTTCATCAGATGCAACTTCCCCAACGGAGACATGGTAGGTCATACCGGAAACTTCGATGCTACCGTTACCGGTGTTGAGGCTGTAGACCTTGGTCTTTCAAGACTTATCAAGGTGTGTGACGAGTACAACGTAACTCTTCTCGTAACCGCAGACCACGGTAATGCCGATGAGATGCTTGAGAAGAACAAGAAGGGTGAGATCCAGGTTCGTACCGCACACTCACTCAATCCCGTTCCCTTCATCATCTACGATAAGAAGAATACCTACACCATTAAGGAAGGCGAGTACGGACTTGCAAACGTTGCGGCTACCGTTGCATCCATCCTTAACCTCAAGGCTCCCGAGTGCTGGGAAGCTTCCATGATCTAAGAAACAATATGAAACAGCCGCAGATAAACTGCGGCTGTTTTTAAACGTTTGGCCGTGACGGAAAAGTTACGGAAAACATAATCAGAGGCGCTGTTTAATGGGTAAAGAGTCGGTCGATCTTAACGGAAAAACGATCCTTGTTACGGGTTCTCCCGGATTTATCGGGGCTAATCTTGTGATCCGTCTTTTGGCGGAGATGAAAGAGGGGACCGTAGTCAGTCTCGACAATATGAATGACTATTACGATCCTTCGCTCAAGGAATACAGGCTCGGACTCATAGAGGAGGCCGCGGAAAACTCGCCTGTAAGCCATGTTTTTGTGCGCGGTTCGATCGCAGACAAACAGCTTGTCGAAGATCTTTTTGACAGATACAGATTTGATGTTGTGGTCAACCTGGCTGCCCAGGCAGGTGTGAGATACAGCATCGATCATCCCGATGTTTATATCGAAAGCAATCTGATAGGTTTTTACAATATTCTGGAATGCTGCAGACATTCTTATGATAAAGGTCCGGGTGTCAGGCACCTTGTCTATGCTTCAAGCTCTTCCGTTTACGGCGGAAATAAAAAGGTTCCGTTCAGTACGGACGATAAGGTGGACAATCCGGTTTCCCTCTATGCGGCTACCAAGAAGAGCGATGAACTTCTCGCTCATGCTTACTCCAAGCTCTATAACATTCCTTCGACGGGACTCAGGTTTTTCACGGTATACGGTCCTGCGGGAAGGCCTGACATGTTCTATTACTCCGCCACGGAGAAACTGGTCGCGGGAGAGAAGATCAGGATCTTCAATCATGGAGATATGAAGCGCGACTTTACATATATTGATGATATAGTTGAAGGTGTGTTCCGCGTTATGCAGGGAGCTCCGGAAAAAGAGAACGGTTCAGACGGACTGCCTGTCCCTCCTTATTCTGTTTACAATATCGGCGGCGGCACGCCGGAAAACCTTCTTACATTTGTATCGACTCTTCAGGAAGAACTGGTAAGGGCCGGTGTGCTCGGATCGGATTATGATTTTGAGGGGCACCGTGAACTTGTCGGTATGCAGCCCGGAGATGTTCCCGTTACATTTGCGGATGCTTCCGCACTTGAGGCGGATTACGGATTTACTCCGAAGACCGATATCAGGACGGGACTGCGGAATTTCTGCGAGTGGTACAAAGCTTACAAAACGTGATATTATTTACGGAAAGCCCGTATTTGGAATAGTGAAGTAATTGTGAAAGGAAGAAAGTATTATGAAGATCGCTGTGGCAGGAACCGGATATGTTGGATTGTCTCTGGCAGTACTGCTTTCCCAGCATAATGATGTCACTGCTGTGGATATCATTCCCGAAAAAGTAGATAAGATCAATAACTGGGAATCTCCCATTATGGATAATGAGATAACACAGTTTTTGTCCGGGCATGAAGAGAGAGGACTTAAACTGAGAGCCACCACGGACGGTGCTTCCGCATACAAGGATGCCGATTACGTGATAATCGCTGCACCCACCAATTACGATCCCCAGAAGAATTATTTCGACTGTTCAGCAGTGGAAGCGGTCATCGATCTTGTCATGAAAAATAATGATAGGGCATATATGATCATAAAATCCACCATCCCCGTCGGATACACCGTAAAGGTGCGTGAGAAGTTCGGAACCGACAGGATCCTTTTTTCACCCGAGTTCTTAAGGGAGTCCAAGGCTCTTTACGATAATCTCCATCCCAGCCGCATCATCGTAGGATGTGACGAAAAGAGTAGGGATGCCGCCGAAAGATTTGCCGCACTTCTTGAAGAGGGAGCGGAAAAGAAAGACATCGATAAGCTGTTCATGGGATTTACCGAGGCGGAAGCGGTAAAGCTTTTTGCCAATACCTATCTTGCACTTCGTGTCAGCTTCTTCAACGAGCTTGATACCTATGCGGAGATGAAGGGCCTGAACACAAGGGAGATCATTGAAGGAGTATGTCTCGATCCCAGGATCGGTTCACACTACAACAATCCTTCCTTTGGCTACGGCGGATACTGCCTGCCCAAGGACACCAAGCAGCTTCTTGCCAATTTCGAGGATGTGCCCGAGGACCTTATCCGCGCCATCGTCGAGAGTAACCGTACGCGTAAGGATTTCATCGCAGACCGTGTACTCGAAAAGACCGGATACTACACCGGAAGCTCAATGTGGAATGCCGATAAGGAACGTCCCATCACGGTCGGCGTTTACCGTCTTACCATGAAGAGCAATTCCGACAATTTCCGTCAGAGCAGTATCCAGGGCGTAATGAAACGCCTTAAGGCAAAGGGAGCGACGGTCATAATCTATGAGCCGACACTTCCCGACGGAACCACATTCTTCGGTTCGCTTGTTGTAAACGATCTGGAGCGTTTTAAGAAAAGCTGTGACTCCATCATCGCAAACCGCTATGAGAGCGTGCTTGATGATGTGGAGGAGAAGGTATATACAAGGGATCTTTTCCGCAGGGATTGATCCCGCACAGGCTGAAATTATCACCGCGGAAAAGTTTTCCGCGGTGTTTTTATGTGAAAAATATTCACCATCCCCCGATGTAGTATAATGGTATCGGCAGGAGGAAGCTTTTGTGAGCAGGCTAAGACTGATTACCGGACCTTCCGGCTCGGGAAAGAGCACGGAGGTTTATAAAGAGATAAT
>JAGCRJ010000232.1 GCA_017964745.1 Lachnospiraceae bacterium | reverse complement strand
TCTTCTTTACAAGCTGTTCGGGGTAAATGCGGAGCTCATAATAGACCACGCATGGGGATATGAGCCCTGTGAGATATCGGATATCAAAGCGTATGTTCCGAAGAGCCCCTCGGTCTCCACCGGACAGGTCCTTAAATGCCCCTATACCGCTGAGAAGGGCAAGCTGATAGTAAAGGAAATGACGGAGCAGCTTTCCCTGGACCTTGTCGCAAGGGGAGTCGTGACCGACCAGCTCGTCCTTTACGTGGGGTACGACATAGATAATTTTGCGGACGCGGAAAGAATGAAGGATTACGACGGAGAGATCGTGAAGGATTATTACGGCAGGCTTGTTCCCGCACCTGCGGGCGGAAGCATTAACCTCGGACACTACACTTCCTCCACGAGAACGCTGGTTGCTTCGGCGGCACAGCTCTATGACGGGATCATTAATTACAACCTGCTGATCAGAAGGGTCAATGTGGTGGCAAACCACACGCTTCCGGAGGAGGAAGGCCTTGCCCTGAACCGGAAAGAAACGGAGTATGTCCAGCTTGATCTTTTCTCCGATTACGAGGCGGAGGAAAAGCTGAGGGCCGATACCGAAAAGGACGAATACAAGGACAGAAGACTCCAGGAGGCTGTGCTTAATATTCAGCAAAAATACGGAAAAAATGCTATACTTAAGGGCATGAATCTTGAGGAGGGCGCGATGACCGCAGAGCGTAACGGTCAGGTCGGAGGACACAGGGCATGAAGGATGATTACAGCGATATAATCAATATGCCTTTCCACGAACCGGACCCCGCAAAGCATCCGAGGATGGAGAGGGCGGCGCGGGCCGCACAGTTTTCTTCATTTGCGGCTCTGACCGGATATGAAGATGTTGTCGAGCAGACTCAGGAAGAAGTACGTAATGCCGTTCTTAACGAAACGGTATTTGAAGATATTGAAGACATTTAAAGGGGGAGAGTAAAATGCCTGCACCCAGAGGAAGACAGACAAATGTTACCGGCGGCGGTAAAGGAGTACAGAGGAGAGGCTCGGGACTCGGAACAGGACCCGTCGGAAGCGGTAATTTCGGAGGGGGAAGAAGATCCTCATCCGGAAACGGAGTAAATATCGGCTCACAGTCCCATCACTCATCGTCGGGCTCACAGCAGGGATATCCTTATCCCGGCGGCGGAACCCGCATAGGCGGTGGCGGAGCAAGGCTGATTTTCCTGGTCATCGTGATCATCCTCATTATCGGAGGAAAGGGACTTTCGTCCATCTTTGGAGGATCTTCGGGAGGCGGCGGAGGTTCGAATATCATTTCCGATATGACATCGCTCCTCGGAGGAGGATCCTCGTCATATATTTCCGGTGTCTCTTCGACATCTTCACCCTGGGGCTCCGACAGAAATACCGGTGTGCTGAACCGTGAGGTATCACCCGAGGCCAGGGAGAAATATACACAGATACTCGGAAACGGAAACGATGTCGTTACGATAATGGTCTATATGTGCGGTACCGACCTGGAGTCCAGAGCCGGCATGGCTACGAATGACCTCATGGAGATGGCAAATGCCACTCTTTCGGACAATGTAAATGTCATCGTTTACACGGGCGGATGCAAGAACTGGAAGAACAGTATCGTATC
Source organism: Lachnospiraceae bacterium (assembly GCA_017964745.1). GTDB lineage: Bacteria > Bacillota > Clostridia > Lachnospirales > Lachnospiraceae > AC2028. Next base: position 7,581 of record JAGCRJ010000232.1, on the reverse strand, counting down.
CTCTTCATATAACCAGATCTACAAGGTCATCGGCGGCGGCAAGCTCGAATGCCTCGAGAACAATATGGGCTCTGCTGCAATGACCGATCCGAAGACTCTGGAGAGCTTCATAGATTATGCCCATAACAACTACCCCGCAAACAGAAATATCCTGATCTTCTGGGATCACGGCGGCGGCTCTGTTTCGGGTTACGGATATGACGAAAAGAATCCGAATTCCGGATCCATGGATCTTGCCGAGATAAGTTCCGCACTTAAGAATTCCGGCATCAAGTATGATTTCATCGGCTTTGACGCATGCCTCATGGGAAGCCTTGAGACCGACCTTATGGCTTCGCAGTATGCCGACTACCTTATCGGAAGCGAAGAGACCGAGCCCGGCATCGGCTGGTATTATACCGACTGGCTCACCGCTCTTTCGGGGAACACCTCGATGTCCACACTCGATATCGGAAAGCAGATCATCGATGATTTCGTGGATACCTGTGCAAAGCAGTGTGCGGGACAGAAGACCACGCTTTCACTCGTCGACCTTTCTGAACTTCAGTCAACCGTAGGCGATGAGTTCAGAGCATTCTGCTCCGACACCCAGGGGCTTATCACAAGCGGTGATTACGCATCAGTATCCGATGCACGTACGGGCTCCAGGGAGTTTGCGACAAGCTCGCACATCGACCAGATCGATATGGTCAATTTCGCACGCCGCGTTGGAACCGATGAGGGCAATGCGCTTGCTGAGGTTCTTCTTTCCGCGGTCAAGTACAACCGTACCTCATCCAATATGACCAACGCGTACGGAATCTCCATTTACTTCCCGTACAACAGCAAGTCCGCCAAGGTCGACAAGGCCGTTAGCACCTATGAGAAGATCGGACTCGATGACGAGTACACCGACTGCATAAGGGAATTTGCCGGACTTGAAGCTTCGGGTCAGGCAGTTGCGACTTCATCCGGCACCGATATCACCTCCCTTCTTTCCGGAGGATCGGCACAGAGCTCATACGGTTCACTTTCATCGCTTGATGTTAACGATATGATGAACCTCATCTCGGGATTCTCGGGAATGCTCTCCGGAAGATCGATGAGCGACAGGGATGCCGCAGATTACATTGCGGACAATTATTTCGATGCATCCGTCCTTTCCTGGAAGGAAGAAGACGGAACGTATTACATCCCCATCAGTGACGACCAGTGGCAGCTTGTAAATACCGTGGACCTTGCGATGTATTACGACGACGGATCCGGATATGTGGATCTCGGCCTTGATAATATCTTCGAGATAGACGGAAAAGGAAACCTCATCTCGATGGTCGACGGCACATGGCTTTCGATAGAGGACCAGCCCGTTGCTTACTATCACACCGATACGGTCGATAACGGCGACGACGATTACACCATCACCGGATATGTTCCCGCATACTTAAACGGCGAACCCGTAAAGCTCGAGCTCGTTTTCGATAACGATCACCCTTACGGCTACATTGCCGGAGCAAGGATCGATTACAAGGGATCGACAGACACCGAGGCAAGGGGACTCATAGAGCTTCAGGCGGGCGACAAGATCGATTTTGTCTGCGATTACTACACCTATAACGGTGTTTACGAGGATACCTATTATCTCGGAGAAACCCTTGTGGTGGAAGATCCGGACAATATTAAGATCAGCAATACATACCTCGGCGGAGACTTCCTTGCTCTCTACAGGATCACCGATATCTACAACGGCGAATACTGGACCGAGACCGTGCCCGAATAACACAACACCGCTCTTTTTGATAAGAGCCCGATATGGTATAATACCTAACGTATTTGCATCTGATCCGGTCAGGGGGAAAAGACCGGCAGATCGGAGGATAATAAATGTCTGAATACATCATAACCTGTTGCTCCACCAGTGACCTTTCCCAGGAGTATTTTGAGAAGAGAAACATCGGTGTGACCTACTTTACATTCGAGCTCGGCGGAACGGAGTATCCCGACGATATGGGAAAGAGCGTTCCTCCCAAAGAACTTTTCAGAAGAATGCTCGAAGGCGAGGACACCAAGACCAGCCAGGTCACCGTGGGCAAGTATACCGAATTCTTCGAGCCCTATCTTAAGGACGGCAAGGATGTTCTTCATATCGCATTTTCCAGCGGTCTTTCCGGATCGTACAATTCGGCAAGACTTGCCGCAGAAGAGCTTTCCGCCAAATATCCCGAAAGAAAGCTCTATGTCGTGGATTCGCTCGCAGCCTCCACGGGTCACGGACTTGTTGTGGATACGGCAGCGGATATGAAGGATGAAGGAAAGAGCATTGACGAGGTAAGGGACTGGCTTGAAGCCAACAAGAACAAGGCTCACCACTGGTTCTTCTCGACCGATCTCACCTTCTATATCAGGGGCGGAAGAGTCAGCAAGACCGCAGGTGCCATCGGAACCGTTCTCGGCATATGCCCCCTTCTCAATGTCAATGACGAGGGCAAGCTGATCGCCAGGGAGAAGGTAAGAGGCAGAAAGAGAGTAATAAAGCGCATCGTCGAGGTGATGGAACAGCGTGCGCAGGGCGGACTTGATTATTCCGGCAAGGTGTTCATAAGCAATTCCGACTGCTATGAGGATGCAAGAGCCGTTGCCGATCTTATCGAAGAGAAATTCACCAAGATGAACGGCAAGGTTCAGATCTATGATATCGGAGCCACGATCGGAAGCCATACCGGCCCCGGAACCGTCGCACTCTTCTTCTGGGGTGACGAAAGAGAGCATTAGTATAACGTGGGTAAGACGTCGACACATCTGCTGAAACAATTCTATACCGCAGGTTCTCAGATGTGGTTTGCACCCGAGGGTCACCTGGACAAGAAACTCCGCGGATTCGGCTGCGGAGTGGTAGCCCTGCACGATCTTATCGAATACAAAGGAATAATTAAAGCGCCGAAAGGCAGAAATGAGTATATGGAGCAGATCCGTAAGATGGAAAAGGGAGGCATCTTTGTTTTCCCCGGTCTTGGGATAGCTCCATATTATTATCCCATCCTTTGCAATCTTTTTCTTATGAGACACGGATCCCGTCTGAGGATAGGATGGGGACGCACGGCACGTTCGCAGCTTAGGAACGGTGCAAGGGATATCAAAAGGTGTCTCGACAACGACTGTCCCGTCATCTTCGCCGCAGGTCCGGGAATTCCTTTTCTGTTCAAGGATAAATTCGTAACTCTTTACAACAGGGAACGCAGACCCTCCGGTAAGAAAACGAGGGAGCATTATATGACGGTTCTCGGAACGGCTGAAGCGAACGGCGAGATCTGGCTCGAGGTGGCATCCTGGGGCGAGCAGTTCAGCATAAGACTTGATGAACTTGTCGAATATTCGAAATACGCGATGCCTTTTTCCACAAGATTCTATAACATTTACGAAAAGAAAAAATAAGCGGGAGATACCCGTAATATACGGTTTTCCAAGGAGGTATGTTCATGTCGGTCGATGCAAGAAAAGTAGCTCTTATAGGATGCGGCTTTGTAGGATCCGCTTCGGCTTTTGCGCTCATGCAGAGCGGTCTTTTTTCCGAGATGGTCCTTATAGATGCCAACACCGCCAAGGCGGAGGGAGAAGCGCTTGATATCGCACACGGTCTTTCATATGCCAAGCCCATGCAGATCTATTCGGGCACATATGAGGATATTGCCGATGCGGCGATAATCGTGATAAGCGCCGGAGCAAACCAGAAGCCCGGCGAGACAAGACTCGATCTGGTCAAGAAGAACATAGCGATCTTCAGATCCATCATGGGCGAGCTGAACCGCGTCAAGGTCGAAGGAATACTTCTCATAGTAGCCAATCCCGTCGATATACTTACGGCGGCTGCGGTAAAGCTTTCCGGACTTCCCGAGAACAGGGTATTCGGATCCGGTACCGTTCTTGATACCGCAAGATTCAAGTATCTGCTCGGAGAGCATCTCGGAGTCGATTCGAGAAACGTACACGCATTCATACTCGGCGAGCACGGAGACAGTGAGATAGCCGTGTGGTCGAGCGCCAATATTTCCGGTATACCCGTACATGATTTCTGTGAACTCAAGGGTCACTACGATCATGAGACCGCAATGAAAGAGATCGCGGACAATGTCAAGAATGCCGCATATGAGATAATCGAGAAAAAGCAGGCAACCTATTACGGGATTGCGATGAGCGTAAGGCGTATCTGTGAGGCGGTCATAAGGGACGAAAAATCGATCCTTCCCATATCACGTATGCTTCACGGTGAGTACGGCATCGACGGTGTCGCACTTTCGCTTCCCGCGATAGTGGGAGCGGGCGGTGTTGAGATCCCCGTACCCGCGGAACTTAATGAAGACGAGCTGTCCGCTCTCAAAAAATCGGGTGAGACCTTAAAGGCCATACTCGACGAAAATCTTTGATCGGAGGAATTCCCAATGAGCATTACACAGATCTGCATCCTGTCCGTGATCGTTTTATACCTGGCATTCGTTCTTTTGGTCGGTATAAAATTTTCCAAGGGCAACAAGACGACAGAGGACTATTATCTCGGAGGACGTAAACTCGGTCCCCTTGTAACGGCAATGAGTGCCGAAGCATCGGACATGAGTTCCTGGCTTCTTCTCGGAATACCGGGACTTGCCTATGCATCCGGACTTGCCGATCCTTTCTGGACATCACTCGGACTCGGCATCGGTACATATTTCAACTGGCTCATAGTTGCAAGAAGGCTCAGAAGATACAGCCAGATCAACGGATCCGCCACGATACCCGCTTTCTTTTCCAACAGATTCGGGGATGATAAAAATGTTCTTTCACTCATAGCTGCGCTTGTCATCATCATCTTCTTCGTGCCTTACACCGCAAGCGGATTCTCGGCATGCGGCAAGCTCTTCAATTCTCTCTTCGGAGTGGATTACATCGTTGCAATGATAATCTTTGCACTGGTCATCATCGGATATACCACGCTGGGCGGATTCCTTGCGGCTTCCACGACCGACCTGATACAGAGCTTCATCATGACCATAGCCCTTGCCACGATCCTGTTCTACGGAGCATCGCAGGCAGGCGGATGGGGTGCCGTATTTGAGAACGCAAAGGGACTTGCCGGATACTTTGATTTCAACAATATGCATTCGGACGAGACCGGACTTATCGCTTACGGAACTCTTACCAAGATCTCCACTCTTGCCTGGGGACTCGGATATTTCGGAATGCCCCATATTCTTCTCAGATTCATGGCTATCGAGAAGGAAGAGAAGCTTTCGCTTTCAAGAAGGATCGCGAGCGTATGGGTCTTCATCGCAATGTTCGCAGCGATCATCATCGGTTTCGTCGCAAGGGCAATGAGCGCAAACGGCTCCATCGAAGTCCTGGACGATCCCGAGACCGCCATTATCAAGATCTCATCACTTCTGAGCTCTCACGGAGTTCTGACCGCTCTCGTTGCGGGACTCATACTTGCGGGCATACTCGCAGCTACCATGTCCACCGCGGATTCACAGCTTCTGGCTGCGGCATCCAGTGCATCGGATGATATCTTCGGCAAGATGATCTTCAAGAAGCATGATGAGAAGCGCTCAATGCTCGTTGCAAGAATAGCCGTTGTCGTAATGAGCATCATCGCACTTTTCATCGCCAAGGATCCCAACAGTTCCGTATTCCAGATCGTATCCTTCGCATGGGCGGGATTCGGTGCCGCATTCGGACCTCTTATGCTTTTCGCACTGTTCTGGAAGAGGACCAATAAATACGGTGCGCTCGCCGGAATGATAAGCGGCGGTGTCATGATCTTTGTGTGGAAGTTCCTTGTCCGTCCTGTCGGCGGCATCTGGAATATCTATGAACTTCTTCCCGGATTCATCGTATCCGCGATCTTCATAGTTGTTGTAAGCCTTCTTACACCCGCACCCGAGGGTAAGTTGATCGAGGATTTCGAAAAAGCCGCTGAATAATTTTGCTTTTATGAGGGGGGCAGATTATGGCACAAAACGGAAAGGCGAAAAAATCCGCCGGCATTCATTCGATCGCTTTTAAGCTGGTGGTTTCCATCGGTCTGGCATTTACCTTTGCCTGTTCGATCCTTCTGTTCATTGCGATCAGGAATTCCGAAGGCTGCATGACCGAAGCTTATAAGAAGTACACCATGAATGTGGCCCAGTCCGCGGCCACTGCCGTTGATGTGCTCTGCCGCGAGGGAACCGGCGACGATTCACACGGCGCGGCCGTTGAGGAAGAGATGATCTCCCTCCTTAAATCCGATGCCGAAGGAAACAGGCAGGTACTTTATGATTTTTACGGACCCGTCCTGGGGGATATCGAGCTTACCGGAATAGACGGATCATATGCATATATGGTCAGTGCGGACGGAACGACCCTGTATCATCCGAGCGGCGAGAGGATCGGGAATCCGGTTGAGAACGAGGCTGTCAAGGGTCTTACCGCAAGGCTCGCATCGGGAGAAAAGCCTTCTTCCATCGGTGCGGGTTCGGTCGTATACGAATTCAAGGGTTCTGACAAATTCGCCGGGTATGCATTTACCGAAGGCGGTAATATCGTGGTGGTTACCGGTGATTACGATCTGGTAATGAAACCCGTAAAGACAATGAGGAACAGGATGATCGGCGCATCTGCCGGTCTGCTTTTGACATTCCTCATTGTTTTCTTTTTCATAATCACTCTGATCTTAAAGCCCATAGGTACTCTCATAGAGATAATCGATGCCACGGCCTCGTTCAACCTGAGGCATAATCCGAAGTCCGGTGCCCTTCTGAAGAGGAAGGATGAGTTCGGGCTTATTTCCGCATCGATCGGTAATATGAGGGCCAGTCTCAGGGAGATAGTCGACGATATAGGAAGTGCGGCTGAGGAGATCGATGCCAATGTGACCGAGCTGGATGAAACCGCCGAGGTTGTCAATTCAATGTGTACCGACAATTCGGCCACAACCCAGGAAATGGCGGCTTCGATGCAGGAATGTGCGAATTCCGCGGATCATATGAACACCGACATTGCCAATATCCGTAATGCGCTTCATCAGATCGAAATGCAGACCAATGACGGATTCACGGTATCCGATGAGATCATGGAAAGAGCAACACAGCTCAGGGATACTACCGATAAGTCATCCGATACGACGGGAGGGATCTTTGCGGATGTCAAGGCCAGGTCGGCCAGGGCGATTGAGGATTCAAAGGTTGTTGAGAGGATCAATGAGCTTACCGGTGCTATAATGGCGATCTCATCGCAGACCTCACTCCTTGCCCTGAATGCTTCCATTGAAGCGGCCAGAGCGGGTGAAGCCGGAAGAGGCTTTGCGGTTGTCGCAACGGAGATCGGAAATCTCGCGGATCAGACTTCAAAGTCGGTCGGCGATATCAACGGCATCGTTGCCGAAGTGAATGTTGCCGTGACCCGGATGCAGTCCTGCCTTGAGGAAATGTGTGTATTTCTGGAAAATACCGTGCTTAAGAACTTTGACTCCATAAAGGATGTCGGCTTCAGATATCAGGATGATGCCGATATCTTCAAGGATTGTATGTCCAGCATAAAGAACAGCGTGGATGAACTGACCGAGACCATGGCCGGTATGGCGGACCTGGTCGC
>JAGCRJ010000231.1 GCA_017964745.1 Lachnospiraceae bacterium | reverse complement strand
TCACTTGTATTCTTGCAGGTGATGACAGCCGTGTTTTCTTTTCCCATGCACGTAAGTGCGGGGGAGATGCTCGGGGAGAATGATTTCGATTCCGGCAAGGGACTTCCGTGGCATATATGCGAGTCCGCTACCGCCAAAATGGAATTCGAGATAGAAGACGGTGTATACCGTATCACGATAGTCAATCCCGGCGGAGCTTCGAACGGCGGAGAGGACAGGTGGGACTGTCAGTTCCGTCACAGAGGCCTGACCATCGTCTCGGGACATACTTATCATGTCCATTACGAGATCAAAGCTTCCAATTCCGGAAAATTCTATACAAAGATCGGAAACCTCGCGGGTGACGTGGAGGTCTGGCACAATATGTCCAACGGTTATGACCTTGATGCAACCTGGGATCCGATCAATATCGGCGCTAACAACTGGATGGTGGTCGACCTGACCTTTACCGCATCGCAGTCGATCGATGTCGCAGAGTGGGCTTTCCATCTGGGAGGGGACGGCCGGTATACAAACGGCGTATGCTTCCCGGCGGGAACCGTGATCGAATTTGACAATATGTCTCTTGTTGACGAAACGTCAAATGAGCACGATTATCATGAACAGCCCGCATATGTAAGATCCTCCATCCTCATCAATCAGATCGGTTACATTCCCGGTATGAAGAAGACGGCTGTGCTCCTCAGCGATTCGAAGAACCCCGTGGACTTTTACATAACCGATGCTTCGGGCGAAGTCGTATTTAACGGCAGCTCTGTTCCGTTCGGTTTCGATAAGGACTCCGGCGATAATGTCCATACCCTTGATTTCTCCGGGCTCGATACTCCGGGGACATACGAGATCCATACCGGTGATGACAGCGCCTCGAGGGCTTTCGGGATCGGCGTATCGCGGATGTATTCGTCCATGCTTTATGATTCGCTTAACTATTTCTACCAGAACAGATCTGCGATAAATATCGAGAGCGCTTATATATCGTCGCTTCCCGTCGGCGGCGGTTCCCCCGAATCTCTTTCAAGACCTGCCGGCCACAATCCCGATAATGCATCCGTGATCAATGCCTGGGGCAATTTCGGAATTTCAGGTTCATACGATGTTACGGGTGGCTGGTACGATGCCGGTGACCACGGAAAATATGTGGTAAACGGCGGAGTGAGCGTATGGGTACTCCAGAATATGTACGAGAACGCACTTGCCACGGGAATGGAAACAGCTTTTGCCGACGGCACGATGCTGATCCCCGAGAATTCCAATTCATATCCCGATCTTCTCGATGAAGCAAGATGGGAAATGGAATGGATGTTGAAAATGCAGATCTCCGGCGGAGAATATGACGGAATGGTATACCATAAGGTGACCGATGAAAAGTGGACCGGTCTGGCGGTCGCTCCCGCAGACGATCCCCAGCCCAGGGTCCTGTACCCTCCCACAACCGCCGCGACTCTTAACCTGGCTGCATGTGCGGCACAGAGTGCAAGGCTCTGGAGAGGTATCGATGACGCCTTTGCGGATGAATGTCTTGAGGCCGCAAAGAGGGCTTACGATGCCGCACTGTCCCATCCGGGTGTTTTTGCTCCGATCGCGGACACTCCGGGAGGAGGCGCATACGGAGACGACAATGTAAGCGACGAATTCTACTGGGCTGCCTGCGAGCTTTTTATCACAACGGGCGAAGCCGGATATCTGGATGATGCGTCAGATTCTTCATTTTACCTGAAGGTTGTTAATGACCTTTCGGGAGGAGAGAGCGTTGATACCTTCGGTGCGTTTGACTGGGGTCATACGGCATCACTCGGAACGTTATCGCTCATCGTAACGGACAACGGTCTTTCCGCTAAGGAAAGAGAGACGGCAACGGATAACCTGCGTGCTGCCGCAGATGTCATGGTCGCAATGGAAGCGGGACAGGGGTACGGTATTCCCTACGGCTCGAGTACTCTTTCCTCTGCCGATTCGTCGGTGGGATATCAGTGGGGATCGAATTCATTCATCCTTGATAATTCTATGGTCCTTGCCTATGCATATCTTAAGACCGGAGATACGCAGTACTTAAATGCCGCAATCTCGGCAATGGATTATATCCTCGGCAAGAATGCCAATGATTACTCATACGTAACGGGTTACGGAAGCCACTTTGCGATGTATCCCCACCACAGATTCTGGGCAAATCTCATTGATGACAGCTTCCCCACGGCTCCCGCGGGAGTGCTGGTCGGCGGACCGAACAGCGGAATGCAGGATCCCTGGGTAAGGGGCATGGGATGGAAGAAGGGAACGATACCTCCGGCAAAGTGTTATCTTGACCATATCGAGGCATATTCCGCCAACGAATGTGCGATCAACTGGAATGCTCCGCTTGCATGGATGACAGCGTTCATCGCAGGCAATACCGAGGGAATAGCGGTGGGAGCTCACGGGATTACAACGGGATATGTCACGCAGGATAATATGTCCGTGGGCGGAACAGAGACCGGAGCATCCGTGCAGGGAACGGGTTCATCCGCCGGACAGGGCAATACGGTCGTATCATCCGCGCCCGCAGGAAATGTTCAGGCAGGCACACCTTCCGCTCAGGGCGAAAAGACGGATGACCTGGCCGGAGTGCTCAAGATCGCGATAATCGTATTCGGCGTGATCGCCGTTGTAATACCCACGGAAGTTTTTATCTACAAGCTTGTGCTGCTTAAAAAGAGCGGCAAAAAGGACGAGGAGAAGAAGGAATAGCCGAATAATTGCTCAATTCAGTTCGGAAATTGCTCAAATCCGCAAAATTATTGAACTGAAACCGGTATAAAGGTAATATTTCACGTGGGGAAAGAAAGGGTATTTGTTTTGTCTAGGTCATTTTGGGGTATTTGTTATAAATGCAGAAAAAGAGCAACCGGTCTTGGTATGCTCTTTTTTGCGTTGTGTATGACTTTATCCCTTGCCGGCTGCACGGATGCCGAAGGCGAGGAGGAACTCGTCCTCCTTTACGGCGAGGAAGAGACCGAGGAGGTTGCGGGTGACCTTCCCGTAGAATACACGGATGTCGTAAAAACAGAGTCCATATCCGTCAGATACCGCGCCGCCGATAAGGTAGATCTGTCGTTTGATGTCGAAAGATTCAAGATCGACTCCGTACTTGTCACAAACGGTGAAGCGGTAAAGCGCGGTCAGCTCCTTATTTCCCTTGAAAGCAATAACGATATTGAAGCGGAGCGTGCCGACATTCTTTACGAGATCGAAAGGCTTGAGCTCCTCAAGGCCAGGACCCTCGATGAAAAGGAATACGATATAACACTTGCCCGTTTCAATATAGCCGTTGACGGAAGGCTGGGCGTCAGGGAGAAGGAAGAAAAGGAGAAAGAAGCCATCGAGGAGATCGATAAGAAGTATTACTACATTCTCCAGGGCTACGATGATGATATAGCCATCAAGTATCTTGAACTTCAGTACCTTGAGCAGAGCAATGCGGATCACAATATCTATGCTCCCATGGACGGTATAGTCGAGTATTTGAGAGAGGGCCTTGAGGGAACGACTTCCGTCATAGGCAAGACTGTCATCACCCTGAAGGATCCGGACGATATGTACTTTTTCGCATCCGATCCCCTTGCGGTCACTTATCTTGAAGGCATGGAGAGCGTTCTGATTACTCCGAACAGTTCATCGGGAATTCAGTATGAAGCGGTACCCGAGGTTCTTGAGGACGGATCCGGACTTAAGTTCATCCTCACCGGCGACAGTGCCATGGAATCCATCGCAGAGGGTACGAACGGATATATCACGATCGAGCTCGGAAGAAGGGACAATGTACTCAGCATTCCCAAGGCTGCGGTTCACAGGGCCGGCGATAAAACCTATGTTTATGTTGTCGACGATGACGGATACAGGCGTTACAGGGAAGTTGTCATAGGACTTGAAGGCGATACGAGAACGGAGATCGTTTCCGGACTCGAAGCGGGAGAAAGGGTTGCGGTCAATTTCTGATGATCATCGGAAGAAGACAGTTTAATAAGATAAAGGGAATGCTCGCAATAGGGCTTTCCTTTGTCATGCTTCTTTCGGGATGCGGAAGTGCCGCGCAGGCAGAGCCCGAGATTGAGCTCATAGATCCCGTATCATCCGCAAGCATCACCGAGGTTGCCGTAAGACGCACCATCCGCAGGTATGAGGTTCTCGACGGAGGAGTGTTCCCCGTTGTGTCGGAATACTCTACGGCGGCTGGAATGAAAGCGGCGGATGTAGGCTTTTTCCCCGGTCAGAGCGTAAACCGCGGAAGCGTTCTCTTTTCCGGTGATATGCAGGATTATATCGACCAGGAAGAGGCTACAAGAGACGCTCTCTACAACCT
>JAGCRJ010000230.1 GCA_017964745.1 Lachnospiraceae bacterium | reverse complement strand
GCCGGTGACACCGAAGATAACCGCAGCACCGGTGTAGTCGCCCATGATATCCTGATCCCAGTCTTCATCGGGAAGTCTGTCGAACATGATACCGCTTCTCTTGATCATGCGGGCAAGCTCTCTTGTGGTGATAACAGCATCAACATCCCAGTTGCCGTTAACCTTCATCTGGTCTCTTTGTCTTTCGTACTTCTTGGCCGTGCAGGGCATTACGGATACAACGAAGATATCCTCGGGCTTTATGCCGTTCTGCTCTGCCCAGTACGACTTGATGATGGCACCCTGCATCTGGTGAGGGGACTTGCAGGATGAAAGATGGGGAAGAAGATCTTCGTAATTGTACTCAGCATAGTTGACCCATCCGGGTGAGCATGATGTGATCATCGGAAGAACTCCGTTATTCTTGATCCTTCCGAGCAGCTCGGTTCCTTCCTCCATGATGGTGAGGTCTGCACCGAAGTTTACGTCATAGACTCTCTTGAATCCGAGTCTTCTCATCGCGGCGATCATCTTGCCGGTGACGGGAGTTCCGATCTTGTAACCGAATTCCTCACCGAGCGCTGCCCTGACTGCGGGAGCAGCCTGTGCGATGACAACCTTGCCTGCGGCAAATGCTTCATCGATCTTGTCAATTTCGGAATGCTCCATAAGAGCACCGGTGGGACATACGTTTACGCACTGTCCGCACTGGATGCAGGGAGACTCAGCAAACGATCTGTCCTGTGCGGGTGAAACGAATACGTTGAAGCCTCTGTTCTCGTATCCGAGGATTCCGAGTCCGTGTGCATTCTTGCATCTTTCGATACATCTTCCGCAGAGGATACATTTTGAAGTATCTCTTACAAGTCCGGGTGCGATCTCATCGATGTGAGTCTCGCTGTGAACTCCGCCGAATACATTCTCTCTTGCGCCGGTGATGTTAGCCACGTGGAGAAGCTCGCACTTTCCGTTCTTGTCACACTGCTGGCAGTTCTGGTTGTGGTTTGAAAGAAGAAGCTCAACGCTGTGTCTTCTTGCAGCGGTTGCGGTGGGTGATGAGATGGTGATCTCCATTCCCTCTGCTACGGGATAAACACAGCTTGCTACGAGTCCTCTTGCACCGGTTGCCTCAACGAGACATACACGGCAGGATCCCTGATTGCACTCTCCGTGATTGTATGCGCAGAGTGAAGGGATATCATAGCCGCACTTTTTGGCGGCTTCAAGTATTGTAAGGCCCTCTTCTACCTGATAGGGGAGACCTTCTATTTTTATATTGATAAGTGCCACTTCCGGTTTCCTCCTATTCCTTATCGATCGCCTTGAATTTACAGTTGCTCATGCACAGACCGCACTTAACGCACTTCTCGGGATCGATCTTAAACGAAGCAAGCTTGTGTCCCTCGGGAATGTATTCCGTTCTTTCGATGCATCCCGCAGGGCAGTTCCTTGCACACATTCCGCATCCGATACATTTCTCGGGATCGATCTTGTACTGCATAAGGCTCTTGCAGACATGTGCGGGACACTTCTTGTCCACGATGTGTGCGATATATTCGTCCCTGAAATGCTTGAGGGTAGAGTTGACGGGATTGGCCGCAGTCTGACCCAGTGCACAGAGTGAATTCTTCTGGATGGTGGTGCTGAGTTCTTCAAGGACATCGAGGTCTTCCATGGTGCCCTTGCCTTCGGTGATCTTGGTGAGGATCTCCAGGATTCTCTTGGTTCCGATACGGCAGGGTGAACACTTACCGCATGACTCGTCGCAGATGAATTCCATGTAGAACTTAGCGACGTCGACCATACAGTTGTCTTCATCCATTACGATCGCACCGCCGGATCCCATCATCGATCCCTTCTTTACGAGGTTATCGAAATCAATGGGCTCATCAAGATACTTTCCAGTAAGGCATCCTCCGGAAGGTCCTCCGGTCTGGATTGCCTTGAACTTCTTTCCGCCGGGGATACCGCCGCCGATATCATAAACAAGTTCCCTGAGAGTCGTTCCCATGGGAACCTCAACGAGACCTACATTATTTACTTTTCCGCCGAGCGCGAATACCTTGGTTCCCTTGGAGCCTTCGGTTCCCACCTTTGCAAACTCCGCAGCTCCTTCTCTCATAATGAAAGGAACACATGCGAGAGTCTCGACATTGTTGACTATGGTGGGCTTCTGCCACAATCCCTTTACCGCAGGGAAAGGAGGTCTGGGTCTGGGCATTCCTCTTTTTCCTTCGATGGAATTGAGAAGAGCAGTCTCTTCACCGCAGACAAATGCACCCGCGCCGAGTCTTATATGGCAGTCAAAATTGAATCCCGTTCCGAGGATGTTCTCTCCGAGAAGGCCGATCTCACGCGCCTGCTTTATTGCAATCTTAAGCCTGTTTACCGCGATGGGATACTCGGCACGAACATAGAAATATCCGTTTGATGCACCGATCGCATATCCCGCGATCATCATTCCTTCTATTACCGCAAGAGGGTTTCCCTCGAGGATGGAACGGTCCATGAATGCACCGGGATCGCCCTCGTCGCCGTTACATACGACATATTTCTCGTCGCTTTCGGATGCCTGTGCAAAGGACCACTTACGTCCCGCAGGGAACCCGCCGCCGCCTCTTCCGCGGAGTCCGGATTCAAGGATCTCCTGTACAACTTCCTGGGGAGTCATTGAGAGTGCCTTCTTAAGTCCCTGGAATGCTCCCATTCCGAGAGCTTCGTCTATCTCTTCGGGATTGATGACACCGCACCCGTGAAGTGCTACACGGCGCTGTTTCTTATAGAAGTTAATGTCTTCCTGACTTGAAACTTTGTCTCCTGTAACGGGTTCCACATAAAGAAGCCGTTCTACTATGGTATTGTTAATGATATCCTGCTCGACGATCTCCTCGACATCAGCTTCGCTCACCATGCGATAGAGAGTATTCTCGGGATAGATCTTGACGAAAGGTCCCTGTGAACAGAAACCGAAACATCCGACAAGATTGACGGTCACCTTATCGGAGAGGCCTTTTTCTTCGAGAACAGTTTTGAATTTTTCCATGATTTCCTTCGAATTGCTCGAAAGACATCCGGTACCGCCGCAAAGAACGATATGTC
>JAGCRJ010000229.1 GCA_017964745.1 Lachnospiraceae bacterium | reverse complement strand
TTCCTCCTAAATGTGATGCCCTTTTGCAAAGCATCTGTTTCATGTACGATCCGCGTGGTCTGATTATTACGCTTCACATACGGTTACCAATTGATTGGGGCTAATGCCCAACCGGACTCATCAGTCATCCGATCTTTCCGTTTCTTCCTAATATGATGTGTCATGTATTAGGGATATCAGGAAACGGTATCAAGAAGTAACAGGTGTATATCAACCCTGTACCTGCTTGTGTTTGGGATTCTCACAGATAATCCTGATGCGTCCTTTTCTCTTGATGACTTTGCACTTTTCGCACATCGGTTTTACAGAACTTCTAACCTTCATCTCAAAGCCCTCCTTTCAAAAAAGACCATTTTCGAATATACCACAAGGATTGCCTCGTGGCAAGCACTTTTTTATATCAATAAAGTCCGGCAAAAACGAACTTCTGATATCAGTTTTTTGTGATGATCAACCGGGGCAGCTTATTTGTCTCTCCAGATGATACGTCCCTTGGTGAGATCATAGGGAGAAAGCTCCATTGTGACCTTGTCACCGGGAAGGATACGTATGAAGTTCTGACGAAGTCTTCCGCTTATGGTAGCCAGTACCTGATGTCCGTTCTCAAGTTCAACCTTGAACATGGTATTGGGAAGTTTCTCGACTACAACACCGCCAATTTCGATTACATCACTTTTCGACATTCAATACTCCTCTTTAGTGCGGGTCATTCAAGACCCAGTTCCTTTTCCTTTTCACCCAGAGAAAGGATCTCCGGATATCCATCCGTTATAAGGATGGTATTTTCATAATGAGCAGCCCAGGATCCGTCGCTTGTGACGACCGTCCAGTCATCATCAAGGATCTCTATATCGGGGCGTCCCATTGTGATCATGGGTTCAACGGCAAGCGTATTGCCTTTTGAAAGGCGCGGGCCCTTCGTTTTCTTGTGATAGTTCGGGATCATGGGATTTTCATGCAGCTTTCGTCCGATGCCGTGTCCCGTAAGTTCCCTTATAATACCGTAATCACTTTCCGTTTCTTCTATATAAGCTGCTACGGCATTTGAAATATCATAAAGCCTGCCTCCGCTCACTGCCGCCTTCATGGCTGCGAAAAACGCGGATCTGGTGCTCTTTATAAGCTGTGCGCATTCGGGTGAGATACTGCCTACTCCGAATGTCCTTGCGGCATCCGAGTGGTATCCGTTCATCTCGATCCCTGCGTCGATACTGATGATATCGCCTTCCTTAAGAACTCTCTTCTGTGAAGGGATACCGTGTACCACCTCATCATTTACGGAAGCGCATATGCTGGCGGGATAGCCTTCGTAATTCTTGAAGTTCGGCCTTCCGCCAAGCTTGCTGATAAGCTTTTCAGCTTCAAGGTTAAGCTGATATGTCGTGATGCCCGGACGTATCATCTCGCTGAGTTCATCAAGCATCACTCCCAAAGCCTTATTGCACTTGCGCATGGATTCGATGGCTTTTTCATCTCTTACCGGGATCATGATCATCCGAGAATGGAGATGATATCTGCGAATACGTCCTTCATGTCCCTGGTACCGTCAACGGTCTTAAGGACATTTCTCTCAGTGTAGAAATCAATGAGAGGCTGGGTCTGATCATGATAAACCTTAAGTCTGTTGAGAACGGTCTCAGGCTTGTCATCATCACGGAGAACAAGTTCGGATCCGCAGGTGTCGCAGATTCCTTCCTGCTTGGGGGGAATATGCTCGATATGATAGGTAGCACCGCACTTAAGGCATGCACGTCTTCCGCTCATACGGCGAACGATGTTCTCATCGGGAACATCAACGTTAACCGCATAATCGATCTTATCTCCAAGCTTATTTAATGCATCCTCAAGGACTTCAGCCTGGGGAATGGTACGGGGAAATCCGTCGAGTACATAACCATTCTTGCAGTCGTCCTGGGCAACTCTGTCGAGAAGGATCTTGACGGTAAGCTCATCGGGAACAAGCTTTCCGGCATCCATATATTCCTTGGCCTGTTTGCCGAGTTCGGTGCCGTTCTTAATGTTGGCACGGAAGATATCTCCGGTGGATACATGGGGAATGCTGTATTTTTCAGCGATCATTTTAGCCTGAGTGCCTTTTCCGGCGCCGGGCGCTCCGAGCATGATTATCTTCATTTGGATCTCCTTATTTTAAGCACTTAAGAGAGATCACATCATTCCGCTTTCCTGTGAAAGCGGAATACTGCGGTCTCTCTGTTTGAGTTACATATCTTTATCAGTCTTTAAGGAAGCCCTTATAGTTTCTGACGAGCATCATCGACTCTACCTGCTTAAGAGTTTCGAGGATAACGCTTACGATGATTATCAGGCTGGCGCCGGATGTCGAAACGTTTGCTCCGAATACTCCGTTAAATACATAAGGCAGTACGGATACGATGATAAGTCCAACGGCACCGATGAAGATCAGATAGTTCAGGACCTTCGCAAGGTAATCCGAAGTCGGCTTACCGGGACGGATACCGGGAATGAATCCACCCTGTCTCTTCAGGTTATCTGCAACCATAAGCGGATTAAAGGTTATGGAAGTGTAGAAATACGAGAAGAAAACGAGCAGCAGGATATAAACCAAAAGTCCGATCGAATACTTGAGCTGACCGGGGATGCACCAGTTCCTGGTCGAGAGTCCCTTTAATACCTCACCCCAGAATCCGGTAGGATTCAGGTTGGGGATCATGGATACGATGATCACGGGGAACTCGAGAAGTGACTGTGCGAAGATGATGGGGATCATTCCCGAGGTGTTGACCTTGAGGGGAATGTTGGATGTTGCTCCGCCCACCAGCTTATTACCTGCCATCTTCTTGGCATACTGTACGGGGATCCTTCTCTCGCCGCCGTTAAGGAAAACTACCATGACGATCATGCCGATGAGAATGGCAATGATGATCAATGAGGCGAGAACAGCGGTTGCGGGTGCTTTGCCCTTTACGAACTGTTCATAGAGTGAAGTGAGATCCTGAGGTATTCTCGAAAGGATATTGATGATAAGGACTATCGATATACCGTTTCCGATACCATGTTCAGTGATCTGCTCACCGATCCACATAAGGAATGCGGAACCTGCGGTGAGTGCCACGATACAGGTTACAACGTTATACCAGGCAAAAGGAATAAGAAGACCGTTCTGTCCGAATCCTATCGCCATCGCAGTTGACTGGATGAGTGCAAGTACGACGGTTACATACCTGGTGATAGCAACCATTTTCTTACGTCCCGTTTCTCCGTCGCGCTGCATCTCCTCAAGCTTAGGAATAGCTATCGTGAGAAGCTGGATGATAATCGATGACGTAATGTAGGGGTTGATATTAAGTGCAAGGATCGACATCTGCATGAACGATCCGCCTGTGATCTGATCGAAGAAGCCAAGAGCTCCTCCGCTCTGCTCGGCGAACCATCTCGCGAAATAAGTCCTGTCTACACCGGGCACAGGAAGACACGATCCAATGCGGATGACTATCAGCATCACAAAGGTAAAGAGGACACGCGTTCTGATCTCTTTAACCTTCATGGCGTTCTTTAATGTAGTGAGCATCCGATCACCTCGTTATTATTCAATGATTTCTGCGGTTCCGCCGGCGTTCTCGATCTTTTCCTTAGCTGATGCAGAATATGCATTTACCTTTACATTAAGCTTCTTGGTGAGTTCGCCGTTTCCAAGGATCTTTACACCGTCTGCGATCTTGCTGATAACACCTTCTGCAAGAAGAACTTCGGGAGTAACCTCGGTGCCGTTCTCGAATCTCTCAAGTGCACTTACGTTGATAGCGATGATCTCAAGTGAGTTGCGGTTGGTGAATCCTCTCTTGGGAATACGTCTGTAGAGAGGCATCTGACCACCTTCGAATCCGATCCTGGGTGCTCCGGAACGAGCCTTCTGACCCTTGTGACCCTTACCTGCGGTCTTTCCGTTTCCTGAACCGTGTCCGCGACCTCTTCTGAAGTTATCGCTCTTTACTGAGCCTTCAGCGGGCTGTAAATTTGACATTTCCATGTTTTAGGCCCTCCTTATGCTTCTTCGACCTTGACCATGTGGGAGATCAGTCTGACCTGTCCCTTAGTTGCGTCATTGTCGGGAAGTACTACGGACTGTCCGATCTTACGCAGACCCATGGACTGTGCAATATTCTTGTTCTTAGGTACCTGTCCGATAAGGGACTTTACCAGAGTTACTTTAACCTTCTTATATCCCATTAGTCTCTTCCTCCTTATGCCAGAACGTCAGCTACTGCCTTGCCGCGCTTTCTGGCAACTTCTTCAGGGCGCTTAAGCTCTGCAAGTCCTTCGATTGCTGCAAGAACGACATTCTGCTTGTTGTGAGAACCGAGGCACTTGGTACGGATGTTCCTTACGCCTGCGAGTTCGCAAACAATACGGACAGGGCCACCTGCGATGATACCGGTTCCTTCGGGAGCTCTCTTAAGGAGAACATCTGCGGAGCCGTAATGTCCGATGTAATCATGAGGCACTGAATTGTTGTCATCAAGAGGGATCTCGATGATATGCTTAACGGCATCTTCCTTACCCTTGCGGATAGCTTCGGGAACTTCCTTAGCCTTGCCGAGTCCGACGCCTACGTGACCATTCTTGTCACCTACAACTACAAGTGCAGTAAAGCGGGAATTGGAGCCGCCCTTTACGACCTTGGTAACTCTCTTGATCGTAACGACCTTATCCTCGAGCTCTAACTGGCTTGCATCTATGATAGTACGCTTCATATTTGTGATCATCCTTTCTTAGAATTCCAGGCCAGCTTCTCTGGCTGCCTCT
>JAGCRJ010000228.1 GCA_017964745.1 Lachnospiraceae bacterium | reverse complement strand
TTCCCCCATTACAGGCATCTCGGATACGAAAAGGGACTCTGCCCCAATGCCGAGGAAGTATATAAGGGCATCATGAGCATTCCTCTTTATCCCGCGATGACGGATAAGGATATCGAAGATACCATCGCAGCGGTTAAGAAGCTTGCCGCTTATTACAGTAAATGACCGGAGACTTATATGAAGAAAGCACTTATTACCGGTATCACCGGACAGGATGGAAGCTATCTTGCCGAGTTCCTGCTTGAAAAAGGATATGAAGTTCACGGAATGATCAGAAGATCTTCCGTAGATTACAGGGAGAGGATCGCGCATCTCGAGGGAAGGGATGATTTCTTCCTTCATTTCGGAGATCTCGGCGATTCGCTGAGTCTTGTAAATCTCATAGGGACCATTCGCCCCGATGAGATCTACAATCTTGCGGCACAGAGCCATGTACAGGTTTCGTTTGATGTTCCCGAGTTTACGGCCGATGTCGACGCAACGGGTGTCCTCAGGGTGCTCGAAGCGGTAAGGGTTACCGGACAGACCGAAACCTGCCGTATATACCAGGCATCGACCTCCGAGCTTTACGGCAAAGTGGAAGAGGTTCCCCAGAGCGAAAAGACACCGTTCCATCCCTATTCCCCCTATGCTGTTGCCAAGCAGTACGGTTACTGGATCGTAAAGGAATACAGGGAAGCATACGGAATGTTTGCATGCTCCGGAATTCTTTTTAACCATGAATCACCCAGAAGGGGAGAGACCTTTGTTACAAGGAAGATCACTCTCGCCGCAGCGCGCATAGCTGCGGGTCTTCAGGATAAGCTTTATCTCGGAAACCTTTCATCCCTTCGTGACTGGGGATTTGCGGGCGACTATGTAAAGTGCATGTATCTCATGCTCCAGAATGATAAACCCGAGGATTACGTCATAGCTACCGGCGTCCAGCATTCCGTAAGGGAGTTCTGTGCGCTTGCATTTCACCATGCGGGTATCGAGCTTGAATTCAAGGGTGAGGGCATCGACGAAAAGGGTATCGACAAGGCTACGGGCAGGGTTCTCGTAGAGGTCAGCCCCGATTTCTTCAGACCCACGGATGTTGTAAATCTTCTCGGAGATCCTTCCAAAGCAGCGGAGGAGCTCAAGTGGAATCCGTCCGAAACAAGCTTTGAGGAGCTTGTAAAGATGATGACCGAAGCCGATATGAAGAAGGCTTCTTTGGAGGCTGCAAACAGATAATGAATATTGTTTTGCTTTCAGGCGGCTCGGGCAGAAGGCTCTGGCCGCTTTCAAATGAAGTAAGAAGTAAACAGTTCATAAGGATATTCACCTCTCCCTCAGGAGAGCCGGAGTCCATGGTCCAGCGTGTATACCGCCAGATCAGATCCGTTTCTCCCGATTCGGCAGTGACAGTGGCTGCATCGAGACAGCAGCTCTCCGCACTTACCAACCAGCTCGGAGATAAGGTGGATGTTTCTCCCGAGCCATGCAGAAGGGATACATTCCCCGCGATAATCCTTTCTCTTGCTTTTCTTACCGATAAGAAGGGGCTTTCTCCGGATTCTCCCGTGATCGTCTGCCCCGTCGATCCTTACGTGGATGAAGACTATTTTCGTGCGCTGGGAAGGCTTGAAGAGGCCGTGCTCACGGATGAAAAGGGAATATTCCTTCTGGGAACCGAGCCTGCTTTCCCTACCGCAAAATACGGATACATCATTCCCGAGAGCGTTGATGAGATAAGCTCCGTTCTTCGTTTCAAGGAAAAGCCTTCAGAGGAGGAAGCGGAGAAGCTTATAAAGGAAGGAGCACTCTGGAATGCCGGAGTCTTTGCCTTCAGGGCGGGATATGTACTTGATATCGCAAGGAAGCTGATCGGCTATAACGGATACGACGATCTTTTTTCAAGATACGAATCACTCGAGCCCATAAGCTTTGATTACGCGGTTCTCGAAAAGGAAGAAAACATCCGTGTCATAAGATTTGCCGGAGAGTGGAAGGACGTCGGAACATGGAATACCATGGCCGAGACGATGGACAAAAACTCTGTCGGAAATGTTATTTTCGGCGGAGACTGCGTAAATACCACCGCGGTAAATGACCTGGATATTCCGCTTGTCTGCATGGGACTAAAGGATGTGATAGTTGCTGCGGGTCCGGACGGAATACTTGTTTCGGACAAGCATCAGTCCAGCTACATCAAGCCGATCGTGGACAAGGTGACGGGTGAGATAAAGTACTCCGAAAAAAGCTGGGGATCCTTCAAGGTGATAGATTCCGGAGACAGCAGCATCACGATCAAGGTCACACTGCTGCCCGGCCACCATATGTATTATCATTCTCACGAAAGACGCGACGAAGTCTGGACCGTGATAACCGGTGAAGGAACCGTTGTTATAGACGATGAGAAAAGAAGAGTGAAAGCGGGGGATGTGGTAGAGCTTCCCGCAGGATGCAAACATACCGTGATAGCGGATACAAGGCTTGAACTTATTGAGGTTCAGACCGGAAAAGAAATAAGCGTTAGCGACAAGATAAAATACGACTACAAGTTCTGACGGGATATTTTTATCTGCAGAGAATGAAAGACAAAGATCCGAAATATAACCTGATGCTCGTCTTTGCTCTGATCATTGTCCTGGCTTTCGATATCTTCTTTGTATCGCACAAGGAAGGCTATCAAAATAATGAGATACTGAGCTATGAGCTTGCAAATTCAGAGTTCATACAGGCCCGTCCCGTGGGAATTCCCTTTAAAGAGGGACCCTTGTGGATGAGTTCTTTGGAGATCACCGATCGTGTTTCTTTCCTCGGTGGTGATTCCGTCGTCGGCCTTTCCGCGTACTTCAATTCAGCGGCGGAAGGCCTCCCACCCGTATATTACATGATGCTGAATGTTTCTTCCGCCATATGGGCGATCTTTTCCTATGGCTCGGTAAGCCCGTGGCCGGGGTGCATTCTGAACATGATATTCATGATGGGATCGATGCTCGTCATCAGCTCGTTTTTCAAAAACGTTACCGGAAAAAAGTTCCTCGGTCCGGTGGCTGCGCTTTTCTACGGTCTTTCACCCGCAGGGATAGATACCGTGCTGCTTACGGGTCCTGACGGAGCTGTCGCATTTTTCTGCCTCGCCTCGTCATATCTTATCCTTAAAAAGATCGCGGATGAAAGGTCCTTCGCCAAAAGAAACAAAAAGATAATACTTATGACCGTGCTCGGTTTTCTTACCGGATACAGGTCATGCATATTTTTCTTTTTCCTGATCCTGTCGTCGGTGATCTGCCTTGTATCTTCCAAAAAGAAGAAAGAGGCCCTTTACCTGATAAGGACCACGGTGATCTCCGCGTGTATCGGCGCCCTGCTTTATCCGTCCGTTTTCAGGCAGATATACGGAGCCGTTACGGGCACCGCGCTTTCCGAAAGCATTAAAGCGATCTGCGGATTGCCGGAAAGGATGATTTCGCTCCTTGAGATAACCGCGGAGCGTACCGGATGGTCCGGAGGCGGTGCGGTAAGCATGTTTTCTTTTGTGCTCCTTGCAGCCCTGATCGCGGTGCTTACAAGGAAGATGAGGTTTTATGCGCCGGTGCTTTTCTTCTCGGCCTGCGGATATATGCTCACCGTTTCGGCGGTATTTCCTTCGGCGGATGCCGGCGCCCTGATGCCTGTATTTCCTTTTGTGATGATCATCTGGATCATGGGGCTCGGATTCATCATTTCCTATATAGCGGAAAGGTTCCTTAAGGATCTGAAGTTTAAAAAGATGATCTATACGGGGGTCCTGTTTGTATGGACGGTATCCTGCATAATCCTGGTGCTTGTGATAACTCCCTCTTATCTGTATGAGGGTTATTCCGAACAGGTGAGGATCTCAAGAAATTATTCTTCGTATGATGCGGTGGTGATATACGGGGATGAGGGCTTTTACAGGAATATCCCCGAGCTGATCAATTACGGCAACTGTCTTCTTGTAAATGAAGAAGAAGCGGGGCTTTACGACGAACGTCTGGCATCGCTCAATGCCGTTATCGTGATAGAGGGCGAAGGAGTGGATAAGGATGCCGTAATACGCAGTTTAGGCAATATGTACGGGTTCTCGTCACTGACCTTCCTGATGGAGGACGGCGTATTCGGGGACAGGGTGTGTCTCCTTTCAAAATAGACGTTTTTGGTATATAATATATGTTTAGGATTTAGCCTGATGAGGTGATCATGGAAACAATATATTCATCGCTTAAAGTAAATAATGAATATGAGCTCTGCAGTGTTTATTCCGAGGAGGCCAAGAACATCCTTGAGCATGCTCTCCTGAAAACAAGGATCTCTTATTACATCAGTTATCCGAGGAAAAAACTCTTCGACAGGCATAAGTTTAATTGTGTTTTTTGCGTAAATGAAAGTAATCTGTCCGAGGCCGAGGATCTGGTCATGGATCTTTTCGGTGAGGACGACCCGGATATCAGGATGATATCCATGAAGAATCCGGTTGATTATCTGTGAGCCGGATGAATGGAGTAAGAAATGGACTATAGCAGAAAAGGCGTCATAGCCAAAAGGCGCCAGTTAAATTCATACAGCGGGAAGATCATAAGGAAGATAGTTCTTCTCGGATTCAAGCTCTTCCTTACCGGCGTGATAGGTGTGGGTATCTGTCTTTTTGCCGGAGGCATAGGACTGTTCAATTCGATCCTTGCCGGAACTCCCGTGGTACGTATGTCGGAGATCGTTTCGATCGGTCAGGCGACGATCGTTTACGATGCGATGGGAAATGAATTCGACCATTATGTCGGCCGTGATGCGAACCGTATCGTAGTCGGATGGGACGGAATTCCCAAACAGCTAGGACTTGCGTTCGTTGCCGTAGAGGATGAGAGATTCTATGAGCATAACGGCATTGACTATAAGGGTATGGTCAGAGCCATGTATCAGTTTTTGAAATCGCGCGGCAAGGAAACACAGGGTGCATCCACCATAACCCAGCAGCTCCTCAAAAACACCGTCTTCGTCGAGTGGACCGAAGAAGGCGACAATATGATCAAGAAGATCAAGCGTAAGATACAGGAGCAGTATCTTGCGATAGAAGTTACGAAATCCACCGAGAAGGATGAGGTTCTTCTCAGATATCTCAACGCCATCAACATGGGACAGAATACTCTCGGCGTTGAATCCGCAGCACAGAGATATTTCGGCAAATCCGCGATAGACCTCAATCTGAGCGAGTGTGCGGTCATGGCTGCTATCACGCAGAATCCTTCGTGGTACAACCCCATCAAATATCCCGAGCACAATGTCAAGCGCCGCAAGACATGTCTTGACAAGATGCTCGAGCTCGGCTTCATCACTCAGGAGGAGTATGACGAAGCCATTGCCGATACGGCGGATGTTTACGACAGGATCCAGTATCATGATACAAGCATTGCGGAAGCGGATACCCAGGAGGGTAATTACTTCTCGGATTCGCTGTATGATGACGTATTCTACGATCTGGTCCATGTTGCGGGATACGACAGAAACCAGGCCGAGTATCTGCTCACCAGCGGAGGCCTGCGTATCTATTCCACCATGGATCCTTATATCCAGCAGATCGTGGACGAAGAGTTCGCAAATCCGGACAATTTCAAGTTCAACGACAGATGGCTTTTGGATTATGCCCTCACCATATATGATGAAGACGGAGTTGAGCACAATTTCTCGAAAGAGAATCTCATCACCTGGTTCAAGACAAAGTACGGATACAGCAAGTACACGCTTCTCTATGCATCTCAGGAAAAGGCACAGGAAGCCATAGATGAGTACAGGGCCGGCTGTTTTGAGTCTCTGGAGCTTGTCGAGACGGAAGACAATTATCTTGAATCGATCTCTTATACCCTCGAGCCCCAGATGTCCATGGTCATTGAAAATCAATCGACCGGAGAAGTTGTTGCCATAGCCGGCGGAAGAGGAGAGAAGGTCGGAAGAAGAACACTTAACCGTGCGACCGCATCAAGCCGTTCCCCCGGTTCGGTATTCAAGGTGCTTGCCAGTGTCGGCCCCGGAATCGATACCGGCCTTGTCACGCTTGCCACGACGTATTATGACGGGCCGTTCAATTACACCGGCGGAAAGCCTGTTCAGAATACATCCAAGAGCGTCAGCGGCAAGAATCTTTCACTCAGGTACTGTATCGCATATTCGATGAATATCGTTGCGGTCAAGAACCTGACTTACATAGGACCTGAGGTTGGATTCTCCTACCTTCAGGATCTCGGCTTCACCACCCTTACTGCGGGAAAAGAGATCAACGGACAGATCTACTCAGATATAAACCAGTCGCTCGCGCTCGGCGGACTCACCTACGGTGTTACCAATGAGGAAGTAACCGGTGCATATGCATGTATCGCAAACGGCGGAAACTATATCAAGCCGCACCTATATTCCTATGTAACCGGTCCCGACGGAGAGATCATCCTCGATAACAGGAATCCCCGTTCAAAGCAGGTTTTCAAGCCGACTACGTCATGGCTTCTGATAAGTGCCATGAGAGACTGTGTTAATTACGGAACCGGTACCAGAGTCCGTTTCCCCGGAATGGATATCGCGGGTAAGACGGGTACGACATCCGCCGGATGGGACCACTGGTTCGTGGGAATGACTCCCTACTATACCGCAGGTGTCTGGACCGGATATGACGACAATACCGAGCAGACCTGGGACGAGATGCATACATCCGAGCAGCTCTGGCATGCGATAATGAGCAGGGTTCACGAGGGACTTGCATACAAAGAATTTGTAATGCCCGAAGGACTTGTTGCCGTTGAGGTATGCTCCGAGTCGGGACTTCTTCCGATCCCCGGACTCTGTGACGGATGTGTGGTCACCGAATGGTTTGCGGAAGGAACAGAACCCCAGTATGAATGCGACCTTCACTATGCCGGACGTATCTGTGCATATGATAACAAGATCGCCTGTCCCAATTGTCCGTTTGCTTATGAAGGAGTAACGCTTCTTCCCAAGGTTGACGGCTTCCATCCCGATCTTCTGATCGGAGATCCGGCGCTTATGGAAGGTAATCAGGTCATCATAGAGCATGATGACGGAACCGTCGAGATCAAAGTGCCGGATGACGATCACTTCTGCCAGCATACAGATATGATGCTTGCAACACCGGGATATGATGCAATCATCGCGACGCAGGCGGCACAGCTTGAGGCGGTAAGACAGGCCAATGAAGCTGCGGCGGCAGCTGCGGCAGCGGCGGCTGTTGCATCACAGGACGGCTGATAAAGGCAAAATAAAACGGCGGAAGATTTCTTCCGCCGATTGGATTATATGAAGCTTTCGTCGTCGGGATCCGCATCCGTTTCCGCTTCGGGATCGAGACCGTTTCTTCTGTCCTCGATCTCCTGAAGAAGTCTCTTCTTACCGGATTCGGCATTCTTGATCGCGGTGCAGTGCTTTGCGAATTCGACATCTTCGGAATCCTTATACTTTTCGTAGTAAGCCTTTCCTATCGCAATGTAATTCTTGCGGATGACCTCCTCACAGGTTGTCACCTGTGCTTTGAGGCTGGCGATATCGGCTACTTCCTTTGCCTTGTTTTTTACTTTAAAAGTTGCCGTATATACGGATTCTCCGATTTTTTCAAAAACATCCATGATATTACTCCTTTGACTGTGCAAACGTTCATGCATACAATAATATATCATCAGATCCGGTGTTTGAAAAGGAATAAACTTGGGCTCAAATGATACCTACAATATCATAAAGAAGGACGGAAACTCGGAGATCGTCGTGACCAAATCCAGGTTCATCGGCTTTATGGGCACGGCATCGACCGCACGGGAAGCGGAAGAGATCGTAACGCGTATCCGTAAGAAATACAATGATGCGAGACATAACTGCTATGCTTACATCATCATGGACGGCGACAATATCATCAAAAAAGCCTCCGATGACGGTGAACCTTCGGGAACCGCGGGAAGGCCCATGCTTGCAGTCATGGAAGGCGCGGAGCTTGTGAATGCCGTGTGCGTCGTGACAAGATACTTCGGAGGGGTTCTGCTCGGAACGGGCGGACTTGTCAGGGCATACACCGAAGCTGCGGCGCAGGCTCTTGAGGATGCGGATGTTTCTCCCATAAGGCGGGGAAGATATGTACGGATAACACTGGATTATCCCGATGAGAGCACTCTTCGGAGATACCTTGAAAATGAGGGCTTTGATATTACGGATACGTCCTATTCCGAGAAGGTTTCCCTGACGGTCCTCGGACCCGAGGAAAAGGCGGAGCCGCTGACAAAAAGAGCCGTCGATATGACCGGCGGAAAAGCGTCGTGCGAGATGCTTGAGACCGTGTATTACTGAGCCGCTGTTCACCGCTTTCGTTGACAAATATATCGCTGATTTTATATACTTTTTTCGTTCGCAAGCGCGAAAAAAGGGGAAAGGGTACAATGAAATATTTCTTCACATCCAAAATAGAAAAAGAAAACGATGAGGTTAAGATAAACATACCTTTCAACATCTGGGAGGTCTGCAAGCACCGCGATGAGATCAGCGCGGAGCTCATCATCGACAATCAGTTCATCAATTGCAATCTCGTTCCGCTCGAAAAGGGACTTTACAAGCTTCTTATCCCTGCCGGGACCGAGCTCAATCTCGATATGAACGTGAACCACAAATTCCTGCTCCACATAACCGATACGCTGATCAGAATGGATCAGAATTCGCCCTACAGCGTGGACAATCCGATCAGGAAGATTGACTCGCTTGAGCTTATCATCCAGCCCGGTGACGGACTCTGCGGACAGGCATGTATCGCAATGCTCGCAGGTGTGACCATTGCGGATGTCATTACCGTCATGGACTGCCGCGAGTGGCAGGGAACCATGGGAAGGCTCATCTCCGCACTCAATTACTACGGAATAGATCACAGCAATGTCATCGTATATCCCGCTGAGGGAGAGAAGGTAGTTCTTCCGAAATGCGCGATCCTTATGGAGAAGATGGGACGCTTCAGCCATTATCTTC
>JAGCRJ010000227.1 GCA_017964745.1 Lachnospiraceae bacterium | reverse complement strand
CTTTTTCTTTTTCCGCCTCACCCCTTCTTCTGCAACGCAGGAGCGTGCCGTTGGAAGACTATTCAAAAATAAGTTATCATATATTAGTCAGCGTGTTCGAGAAGTTGGTATTTTCGGAGGGATAAATGGATACTTACAAGACTGAAAATGTTGTAGCGGAGATTACGGCTAAGATTCATCCTGCCGATAAGAACATTCCCGATTGCAGATGTAACCTGGTGCTTACGGAAAGGCATCTTTTTGTTCTGGAGGATAATTTTAACGGCACTTTCGAGGAGCACTATGTAATTGATATTAAGTTCATAGATGATATCACTGTCAGCACTCCCTTCAATACCGATAGCACTCCCAAAGCCGGTTCAGCAGCCTTTTATAACAGGGAGGCGTCGAAACGCGAACAGTTCCGTGAATCGGGTTCTGTAATCACTCCTTTTACGTCAGGCGGCAGGTTCCGCAGATTTGCACGGCCCAAGAAGTATCTTGAGGTTATATACAACGATGATAATTTTGTGAAGCAGCATCTGTTCTTTGATGAATGGGATAAGCTTCCGAAGGGTTTTATATGCAAGTTTCAAAAATTAAAAAGCAATTAAAAAGACCGTTTGAATTTATAAAAAGAAAGACCGAAAAGCCCCGTGAGTTCATGACTAAGGGACGTGCGGGAGCGATGATTGCGGAGTTTCTGCTTGCGGCACAGTTTTTTACCTGGATCGTAGACGAGTTTACTCTTAAAAAGCTCCATATCATCCTTGTCATTCTGATATCTGCGGTTCTTATTTTCTTATTTTCCGAACTGATAAATCTGATCATCAGGATCGCATTTGGCGAAAAAAAGCGCAGTAAGGGTTACTTCCTGACCGCTCTGTGCATTGTCGGGGCGAACAATTATATCGGAACCCAGGGGCAAGCGGCTTCTGCGGTGATTCTTATGACGTTAGCTCTGGTGGTATCGGCCGATATCCTCGGAAGATGTCTTTGGGGGTTCTTCAAAGAGCGCAGGTTCAAACAGGTTTATGGATATATTGCCGTCCTGCTTGCGGTATCTTATATGATCTTCTACGGAGTGTTTTTCAGGAACGACTTCTGGGGAGAGAGCCGTATCGATTTTTATACCGGGATCCGTAATACATCTGATAGCGGATCCGTATCGGAAGTTCCGGGATTCGAAAGGTATCTTGAGAACGGTTCTTACAAAGTCGGCACATTGTCGTACGGACCCGGAGAGGATTCGGATATCGTTACCGAATCTGTTGATTTTACCGTATTTGATTCCGTGAACGAACGCGGTTTTTCCGAGAAGATCACGGAGCTTTTCAGTGATTATGATTTTGCCGAAACACCTGTAAAGGGCCGGATCTGGTATCCGGAAAACACTGAAGGATGTCCGGTTTTCTTTTTTGTGCACGGTAATCATGATTCGGATGTTCCTTCATACCTGGGATATGAATATCTCGGAGAGTATCTTGCTTCGAACGGATATGTCGTTGTTTCCGTTGATGAGAATATCATCAACGAACTCGGAGAAGGCAACGATAAAAGAGCAATACTTCTTCTGGAAAATATGAAAGCCGTTCTCAATGAAAATGACGATCCCGAAAGCATGATCCATGATCTGATAGATCCTGACAGGATAGCCATAGGCGGGCATTCGCGCGGCGGCGAGATGGCAGCAACGGCATATCTTTTCAACAGTCTTGAAAGATATCCCGAAGACGGTAATTACAGATTTAATTATGATTTCAATATTACGTCCATAGTTGCCATTGCTCCCTGTGTCGACCAGTACAGGCCCGTCAGGAGATCCGTGGAGATATCCGATGTCAATTACCTTCTGATCCACGGATCCAACGATCAGGATGTAAGCAGCATGATGGGGGAGAAACAGTATAACAACGTGACATTTACTGATACGGAGGAGCATCATTTCAAATCATCCGTTTATATACTCGGAGCAAACCACGGCCAGTTCAACAGCCTGTGGGGCCGCTACGATATGGCGGGCGCAACGAACGGATATCTAAGCACTAATCATTTTCTTGACGAAGCCGATCAAAAGCTTATTGCGAAGGCATATATACGTTCGTTCCTTGATGCGACCATAGGGGAAGACGATACATATTATTCACTTCTGTGCGATACGGAAGGGTATGAGGAATATCTTCCCGATACCGTGTATATCACCAATTATGAGGATTCGGATTACCACAGTATCTGTTCATTTGACGATACCGTTGATCTGAGGGGAAGTGAAAGTGATGTTACGGTAAATGCCGAAGATACCGATACTTGGACCATCACAACATATTCAAGAGGAAACGGCGGCGAAAGCGAAGATTATGTTCTTTCCATGTCATGGTCTGAGGAGACGGAACCTGCCTGCAAGGTTTATTTCCCTGAGATTGATATTTCCGGCGGATATATGACCTTCCGTATAGCAGATATGAGAGAAGATACAGCGGATATTCCGGAATACCTTGATTATACGGTCACCTTGACGGATTCTTTGGGTAATACCGTAAGCAGTACCTGCCCCGAGCCTGTTTATCATTCACTGGCTGTCCAGCTCTATAAGCAAGATGTATTCTTGGGGTCATATGAGTATAAGCATCAGCTTAAAACTGTCTATATCAGTCCTTCGGATTTTGCCGATGCGGGAGACTTTGATTTCTCAACAGTTACGGCAATTTCTGTTTCCTTTGACGGCAGCGAAAACGGCCGCATCATAATCAATGATATAGGCTATTACGAATAATTTGATAAAATAACATTTGTAATTGTGACCCTGATCAAATATCCTCCGTCCTTATAGATAAGAGACCCGGAGGAGGGCAAAATTATGAAGATAACAAAAGCTGAAGGATACGAAAAACCTAAATATGCGGTCGCTGTAGCAGCGGCTCTGGTCGCTGCGACCGTAAGCGGATGCGGTGTACATTATGACGGCGGGATCTCGATGGGAACCCCTCCTGAGGACGAAGTCGTACTGGGAGGAGAAGCAACACTTCCGGAGCCCGGGGTTGATTACGCCGGAGATATTTCGCCGGCGGTCGATTATGACGGCGGACTCGCGATGTATACCGAACCCGATGATGAGGTCCAATTGTCCGGTGATGTGGCGTTTGAAGATCCGTACGCTCATAAGACTCAGGAATATTGCGAACCCATAGATGATGATCTTACGCTTTCAGGCTCCGTTGAAATATATGAACCCTGAACCCGTTATTGAATTATAAAACTGTATGAATCTGACATTACATCTTACCGACAACTGCAACATGGACTGTGCATACTGCCTTCGTGAAAAATGTCCGAAGGATATGTCCGAGGAAGTCCTTTACAAGGCCTGTGATCTAGCGTTCTCCAAGGGACTGAGAGCAGGCCTTTGCTTTTTCGGTGGTGAACCGCTGCTTAAGAAGGATCTTATATATAAGGCTCTGGATTATTGTGAGGAAAAGGCTGAGCAGACCGGCATCCGGTTCGACTGCAAGATGACGACCAACGGTTCTCTTCTTGATGAGGAGTTCCTTAAGAGAG
Organism: Lachnospiraceae bacterium; assembly: GCA_017964745.1. Classification (GTDB taxonomy): domain Bacteria; phylum Bacillota; class Clostridia; order Lachnospirales; family Lachnospiraceae; genus AC2028. Next base: position 247 of record JAGCRJ010000227.1, on the reverse strand, counting down.
CTGCAAAGGCAAATCTTGGGATCGGTCTTTCTTTTGACGGAACGGCACAGGATGTATGCAGGGTTTTTAAGGATGGAAGACCGACTTCATCCGTGGTAGAGGAGAAAGCAAAGCTTCTGCTTAAATACATTCCCGAAGCAACTGCGCTTGCAACCATCGCTCCTCAGGCGGTTCCCTATTATTCGGAGTCTGTCAGATATCTTCATGAGCTCGGATTTAAGCATATATCCCTTGTTATAGCATACGG
>JAGCRJ010000226.1 GCA_017964745.1 Lachnospiraceae bacterium | reverse complement strand
GATCATCAGTTTATGGATAGGAGGATAACTATGAAAAGATTTAAGGGAATGGCTGCACTGCTCATGGCTGTGTCCGTCGTTCTGTCAGGCTGCGCCGGGGTTGAACTTCCCGAAGACGCAGAAGAAACTGAAGTCGCCGAGCTTCCCCCCGCGAGAGCTCAGGATGATTTCTTCAGATTCATCAATGAAGAAGACCTTGCAAATGCGGAATTCGGATACGGCGAAACGGCTACCGGAGGAGCATTTGATTCCAAACTCACGGAGGAACAGGTCAAATCGATCATCACGGAAGTTGCCGGCGGCAGCGGATATGAGGTCGGAAGCGAGGAGTACATCATCAAGAAGGCATATGATCTCTTTTACGCATATGACTTCGAAAACTCGGGTGTTCCCGCGGAACTCGATGCGCTTTTCCATGAGATAGATGAGATATCAACAATAGAAGAATTCCTTGAAATGGATGCAAGACTGGACAAGGATTACTTCATTGCCAATATCTTCAACATTGCGGCGGATGCCGATTATCTGTCCGGCGGCGATACGATCCTTGTTTTCGAACCGTACAAGGGTATCATGGATGCCGATTTTGAAAGTCTGGATGAGACTTACGGTCCCCTGAATTCTCTTAAGAATATGGGATCGCTCATTCTTCAGCAGATGGGTCACGAAGAGGAAGAGGCCGATGAGATCGGAACAAGCTTCGGATACATCGCAATGGATATCTACAATGATACCGATATGGAAGTCGTCAAGGCTTCGATGCCCTATGTTTATTTCAGCCACCTGACTCCCGCAGAGGCAAAAGAGATCCTTACCAATGTGGATCTTGATAAATATCTGAAAGATATGGGAATCAATCCGGCGGTCATCGACAGATTCGGTGTTTATGATAAAGGACAGCTCGCTGCGATAAATGCCATTGTTACGGAGGAGAACCTCGAAGCACTCAAGTGCTGGAAGATGGAAGCGCTCGCAGATGAGTACAAGAGATTCATTGTATACGGATACGACCGGCTTGAGCGTTACAGAAATATAGATTACAAGCCTAAGGATGAACTCGTTCTCGATGAGGTCATGTCTTCTTTTATGGAGCAGACAGATCCCCTTTATGTTGAACAGTACTATACACAGGAGATGGACGATGCACTTATCTCGATGTGCGATGACATCAGGGAAGGCTACAGGGTTCTTATCTCAAATGCAGACTGGCTCAGTCAGTCTGCGAGAAAGGGACTTCTTACCAAGCTCGATAACATCGTCTATGTAACGGGTGCGAATGTCGTAAGGACGGATCCTTCGGTATACAGGAATATCAAAGGAAACGATTATTTTGAGTTCACGCTCTCTTACAAGAGACTTAAGGCCGACCGCCTGCTCGAGCGTCTCGGAAAACCCGGTGACCCGAATGAAGTCGGTATGCAGATGCAGATCTTTAATGCATGCTACGACCCGTCTCTCAACAATATCAACATTACCGTTGCGATCATGAACAAGCCCATCTTTGATCTCAGCCAGGATTATTACACCAATCTCGGCGGACTCGGAATGGTCGTCGCCCACGAGATGGGACATGCATTCGACAGCAACTGTATCCTGTTTGATGAGAACGGCATATATGATCCTTCATGGATAGACCCGGCGGATATGGATGCGCTTCTTGCAAGGAACGAAAAGGCTGAGGCATATTTCGAGAATAACTTCACCGTCTTCGGAGTTTATCATGTGGACGGAGAGCAGACGCTTGGGGAAAACTATGCCGATCTCGGTGCAATGGAGTGCATAACTTCACTCGCACGCACTCAGGCAGACAGAGAGAAGCTCTTTACGAATTTTGCCAAGCTCTGGTGTGAAAAGAGAGCGGATTCCGCACTTTTGAACCAGCTTGAATATGACGAACACAGCCCCGCGGTCATAAGAGTAAATGCCATACTATCAACTGTTGACGCGTTCTATGAAACATACGATGTGAAAGAAGGAGACGGAATGTACATAGCTCCCGAGGATCGCATCTCAAGATGGCATTAAGGGGGTCAGGAAAATGGGATTGATAATTAAAACAACACTAAAGAATATATTCGGTAAACCCTTAAGGTCACTGCTTGTTATGTTTTCGATCTTCGTATGTGCGTTTTCCGCACTGTTCTGCTTCGACCTTTCTTCGAGCATGAAGAACCTGATGGTCGGACTCTTCAGTGAGGTATACGGAGATACCGACCTTACGGCTTATATGTCCGTCCTTGATGCGGAAAGGATTCCGGAAGGATTCCCGGAATGTGAATCAATGAGCATGGCATACTTTACGGATACCATCTATTCGGATATCCCGGGTGAGTATGCGTATGTTACCACTGAGGATTTCTACATCTACGGAGTAGATACCATTTCGGCTCACAAGTTCGGATTCCTCGATGCAACTCTTATTCCCAAGTATCATGTGATCATCACGGACCAGCTTGCATCCGCTATCGGATATGAGTACGGAACTCCGCTCAAGGTTCATGATAATGCGGGTAATGAGGTGCTTCTGTCCGTCGATGATGTCGTCGTATCCGACGCGAAGAATTTCCTTTTCAGCGGAAAGAGTGCCGTTGTCAGTACAGAGACTGCGGAGCTTCTTTCGTGCGGCAAGCCTTCTGCCGGAAGACTTATGATCGACATCGTTGATGACACTCAGGTTGATACCGCAGAGGAAATGCTCAAGGAAGAATTCGGTGAAGACAATGTCATGCGTTTTGCGATGACCGATGAGATGAATGAGCTGATAGGTGAGCTCTTCGGACTTCTCTTCATTCTTTTCGCGGTAGCGTTCCTTCTCGTAATATTCATTACATTCTCGATCTGTGAAAGGATCGTTGCGGACAGGATGTCCTTTATCGGTACTCTCAGGAGCCTCGGATTAAGCTCGAAGATGACCACACTCATTCTTTTATTCGAGAATGTCACATATGCGATACTCGGAAGCGTTCCCGGAATCCTTCTCTATATGTGGATCAGGGAACCCATGTACCAGATCCTTCTGTATGTGGAGTCGTCCGACGGAACAACACTCGACCTTACGGTTCCCATGCTTTCACCCGTTCTTGTCGCATCGGTCGTCATTGTTGCGATACTGATCGAGTGCCTGATCCCTCTCAAGGCTGTCCTGAAGGCACTTAAGATATCGATCAGAGACATCATTTTCGATAACAGGGACACCGCTTACAGATTCAGCAGGACCACGATCATCGCCGGAATCGTACTTGCGGTTCTTGCACTTGTACTTCTTATCTTCGGAAAGGGAATGGTTGCCTGCGGTATATGTCTTATCGCAGCGGTTATTGCACTGTCCTTCCTTTTCCCGCTCATACTCAAGGGCGTGACACATGTGATAACGAAGATCGCCGAAAAGGGTGAAAAGGGTAAGCTCACACTTGCTTCAAGGGAAGCCATCTCCAGAAAGAGCACCGTTTCGAGCGGAGTTCTGTGCGCAACATCCGCAACCATGTGCATGATCATATATATACTTGCGTCATCGCTGATGGATTACACATCTGCGGGAATATATGACAGCGACGTTGTGGTTACCGTAACCGACAAGGCATCGAAGCTTTCATTCGTTCCCCATCTTGATTCTGTAACCGATACCGAGTTTGTTTATTCCAAGGTCGGATATGTTTATTTCGGTGAGGATGAGAAGGAAATAGCCGCACAGTTCTTCGGACTGCCCGAAGGCGGTTACAGATACTACCACGGTTTCACCGATACTCCGGAAAGCATAGAGGAAGGAACCATCTATGTGGATAACGGTTGGGCAAAGAGAAACGGATATTCGGTAGGTGATACACTTGTGATCACATTCGATCCCACCGGCGTGTTCCCCATCAGGAAGGAATACACTATCGCAGGTACCTTCAAGATCAAGTCCTATGAGTCCATGAAGAATGATTTCCTTTTCTCGCTGGATGAGTTCAAGAGCATATATCATGATTATCCCTCAAATATGCTCGTCAGGGCCGATGATCCCGAAACGGTAAGGGATCTGATCAAGACCTACGCGGTAAGGTCTGTAGCCAAGGTTCAGACCATGCAGGAACTTGCGGAGGATAATGAAAAGGAAACATCACAGTCAAAGCGTGTTTATATAGTTGTCATCGCAGTTGCTCTCATAATGACCTGCATCGGTATGATCACCAACCAGCTCATCGGATTTGAAGGCAGAAAGAAGGAATGTGCGGTACTGATCTCGACATCGATGACCAAGAGGACCCTTTCGGGAATTCTTTTCGGCGAGATGCTCATTACCTCGATCACTTCGGCGACCGTGGGATGTGCGTTCGGATCGCTGCTGACCATTGTCATTGAGAAAGCCGTCAACGCTGCCGACAATGTCTATATGCCTGTTGAGGTACATCTTTCGACCGTAATTACCCTCTGGGTGATCATGTGCTTTGTCTTTGCACTCACGGTACTGTTCCCGATCAAGAACATGAGAAAGATGAAACTGTCCGAGCAGCTTAAGTATGAATAATAAGGGAGATGAATATATGAATACCGTAATTGAAGTAAACAGTGTCAGTAAGACATTTGGTAAAGGAACCAATTTAAACCGCGTTCTCGATGAGGCGAGCATGTATGTCGGAGAGGGAGAGTTCGTATCCCTCATGGGTGCATCGGGATCCGGTAAGTCAACCCTTCTGTACCTCATCGGAGGACTCGACAGGGATTTCGAAGGAAAGATCACTCTCTGCGGAGAGGACATCGGATCACTCAAGGATTCAAAGCTTTCCAAGCTCAGACTCGACAAGCTCGGATTCGTATTCCAGTTCTATAACCTGGTGATGAACCTCAATGTAGAGGACAACATCCTTCTTCCCGAGACCGTATACGGGAAGAAGAAGAGCGAGCTTAAAAAGCAGCTCGATGAGATCCTCGATATCACCGGTCTTACCGAGAAGAGAAAGGCAATGCCCAACACTCTTTCCGGCGGCCAGCAGCAGAGAGTTGCGATCGCAAGGGCACTTCTCGGAAATCCCGCAGTCATCCTTGCGGACGAGCCCACAGGTAACCTGGATTCCAAAGCCACCGTTGAGATCATGGAGCTGTTCAAGAAGCTCAATCAGGAGAAGGGCATGACCATCCTTCAGGTAACCCACTCCGAAAAGTGCGCTTCCTACGGCACCAGGGTCATCACCCTCGATAATGGCAAGACTGTCGGATAAGTGATAAAATAACTACATGCGTATAGCAATCGTAGATGACGAAAGTTTATTCAGAAGACAGATAGACGAAACGATCACCTCGCTCTACGGAAAGGGCGAGGTGAGCTGTTTTCATTATTCCGACGGTGAAGCCATCATCGGAAGCTTCAAGACCGGTTTTCCGCTTGATGCCGTATTCCTCGATATCGAGATGAAGGGAATGGACGGTATGGCGACTGCGAGAACGATCAGGTCATATTCAAGGGATATCCCCATTATTTTCATGACAAGCCATACGGAAATGGCGATGGACGGCTATGAGGTCGGCGCGTTCAGGTTCCTGGGCAAGCCCGTTGACAGGGAGAAGCTCAGGGAGACTTTGAAGGATCTCGAGAACAGGATAAAGGTTGAAGAGAAGATAGTTCTGAGGGTGGACGGTGAGGAAGTCATCCGTCCGATATCTTCGCTTGTTTATATAGAGGCTGCGAATAATTCGACAAGATTTGTTTTCGCAGGTGACAGTGCCGAGGTGAGGAT
>JAGCRJ010000225.1 GCA_017964745.1 Lachnospiraceae bacterium | reverse complement strand
TCGGAGGAAAAATATTATGAAAAAAAATCTGATCAAAAAACTCGTAAGCCTTGTAGCAGCAACCACCCTTGCAGGAAGCCTTCTTGCAGGATGCGGAAATAACTCACAGCCCGCAGACACTTCAACCCAGCCTGCAGCCGATACACCGACCCAGACAGATGAAAGCGGCGCCGTAGCCGATACGGCACCCGAAGTCGAAGTAAAGGGAACCATCACCGTAGCAGCGAGCCAGACTCCTCATTCGGAGATCCTCGCAGAGGCAGCAAAGATCCTTAAGGATCAGGGATGGGAGCTTCAGGTAACCGTATTTGATGATTATGTACAGCCCAACAACGTAGTAGAGTCCGAGGAGTTTGATGCAAACTACTTCCAGCACATTCCTTATCTCAACTCTTTCAATGAAGAGCAGGGAACCCACCTTGTAAATGCAGGCGGAATCCACTATGAGCCCTTCGGAATCTATCCCGGAACCAAGTCATCCCTTGATGACATCGCAGACGGAGACGAGATCGCTGTTCCCAACGATACCACCAACGAGGCAAGAGCACTTCTTCTTCTCCAGGATAACGGAATCCTTACCCTCAAGGAGGGCGCAGGCCTTACCGCAACCGTTAACGATATCGAGTCCTACAACGTACAGGTCAAGATCATCGAACTTGCCGCAGAGAGCGTAAAGGATGCTATCCCCGATGCCGCATTCGTAGTACTCAACGGTAACTATGCACTTGAGGCAGGACTTTCCGTAGGACAGGATGCGATCGCATATGAGTCAAGTGATTCAACCGCAGCACAGACCTACGTTAACATCATCGCAGTCAAGGAAGGTCATGAGAATGATGAAGGCATCAAGGCTCTTGTAGAGGTTCTTAAGTCCGATGCGATCACCGAGTTCATCAACAGCACTTACGACGGAGCAGTTGTACCTTTTAAGTGATATTCCGATAAAGCGTTCGCTTTCTTTAAGACTGACGCCTTCCATTAGGGCGTCAGTTTTAAATTAAAAGCGGATCATGAGAGAAAGATCATGAGTGAAAAGATAATCGAGATCAAAAAACTGAATAAGAGCTTCGTTTCCGAAAAAGGCGAAGTCACCGCTCTGAGCGATGTAAGCCTCGAGATTGAAAAGAAGGATATATACGGCATCATCGGACTGTCCGGCGCAGGTAAATCCACTCTTGTAAGATGCATGAACCTTCTCGAAAGACCTACTTCAGGTGAGGTGATCGTAAACGGCAAAGAACTGAATTCGCTGAGCGACAGGCAGCTGAGAAATGAGCGCAGGCGGATCGGAATGATCTTCCAGCATTTCAATCTTCTCATGCAGAGAAGCGTTATCGATAATGTTGCTTTTCCGCTTGAGATAGCGGGTAAGAAGAAAAAGGAAGCAAGAAAGAAAGCTCTTGAATATCTCGAGGCAGTCGGGCTGTCCGAGAAGGCAAACGCATATCCCGCACAGTTATCGGGCGGTCAGAAACAGCGAGTTGCGATAGCTAGAGTGCTTGCATCGAAGCCGGAGATCCTTCTTTGCGACGAAGCGACGAGTGCACTTGATCCGCAGACCACCAAATCGATCCTTTCTCTTCTTAAAGAGATCAATGAAAAGTACGGGATCACGATAGTGGTCATCACTCATGAGATGAGCGTCATTCAGGAGATATGCAGACATGTTGCCGTTTTGGAGCACGGAAAGCTCGTTGAGAGCGGAACCACCGAGGAACTGTTCAGGGCACCGAAGACTGCGGAAGCAAAGAGACTGGTCTTCAGCGGAAGTGAACATATTCTCGAGATGACATCCGAGAGAGTAGTAAGGGTGAGCTTCCATGGCGTAAGTGCTTATGAACCGACTATCGGCAATATCGTTCTTGAGATGAAGACGCCCATCAACATACTTTATGCAAATACAAGTACCGTAGGCGGAAACGCAGAGGGAGAGATGCTGTTGCAGCTTCCCTCGGACGAAGAGAAGGCCGCCAGGATAATCGATTATTTCAAAGAAAAAGGTTTGAAACCGGAGGAGGTGAGTGCGGATGTTGAATCAGCAGGAAATACTGATGATAATTGAGGGACTGAGAGATACTCTGATAATCGTCGGTTTTTCAACCGTTTTCGGATACGTGCTCGGCCTGCCGCTCGGGATAATCCTTGCGGTTACCGATAAAGAGGGAATAAAGCCCAATGTATTTGTTTATAAATCGCTCGATCTTGTTACCAATGTTTTAAGAAGTTTTCCTTTCATAATCCTCCTTGTAGTTTTGATTCCGGTAACAAGAGCGATCGTCGGTAAAAGTTACGGAATAGGCGCGACCATAGTTCCGCTTGTTTTCGCGGCAGCTCCCTTTATCGGCAGGATGGTGGAAAGCTCCCTGAAGGAAGTCGACAAGGGCGTTATAGAGGCCGCACAGAGTCTCGGTGCGGGAAATGGGACGATCATCTTCAAGGTGCTTATCGCGGAAGCAAGGACATCATTACTTGTCGGTGCCACGATAGCGTTCGGAACCATTCTGGGATATTCCGCAATGGCCGGCGCGGTCGGCGGAGGCGGTCTCGGAAGCATAGCGATAAGGTACGGCTATAACAGATTTCAGCCTCAGATACTCTGGCCATCTGTCATCATACTCATACTTCTTGTACAGCTCTTCCAGGTTTTGGGAATGAGGATCTCGAAGAAGCTCGACAGAAGAAAGAAGTAAACTGTAACCGTAAAACTGAATATACGCAAGTGATTGAAAGATGCTCACAGATGCGTGGACATTATCCGTGGATCTCGTTTATTCCGGATGATGCACCCGCATCTGTTTTCTTTTTCACAGATCATAAAAATGTTTTGGGTGAGAAAAAAATTTTCGGGAAAAAATGTTGACACGTATCTGTTATAGGTGTATATATAACACATAAACAGTTACAAACAGTCGGGAGTATTTGAAATGAGGCTGCCATGATCATATCTCAATCATCAAAGGACCCCATATATCAGCAGATAGCGGACAGCTTCCGGGCGGATATACTGGAGGGAAGACTCAAGGGCGGGGAATACCTGCCAAGCATAAGAGGCCTGGCCAAGGAACTGAGGATCAGCGTCATAACCACGATGAAGGCTTATGAACAGCTGGAGGAGGAAGGGCTGATCACCGCGGTACAGGGAAAGGGCTATATCATCAACGAGCAGAACACCGATATGCTGAAAGAGCAGCATATGAGAAAGGTGGAGGATGCGTTGATGCAGGCAATAGCATCCGCGAAGATCGCGGGACTGTCGGACAAGGAATTAACGGAGACGTTAAAAATATTATTGAGCATTAGGGAGAATTAAGATGGAATTTGAAAGCGTAATTCACGGAGAATCGATCGTAAAGAGGTACAAGGGTTTCGAACTTAACGTTCCGAAACTTGATGTTCCCAAGGGCTTTGCCACCGCACTCATCGGTGAGAACGGTGCGGGCAAGACAACTCTATTGGATATACTCGCAGGTATCAGACTTGATTATCAGGGAAGTCTTAAGTTCTTCGGAAAGTATGATGACAACGACAGGGAGAATAAGCCCGAAGTCAAGAACGGCATAGGATACGAAGGAACCGGTAATTACTATCTTCCTTCATGGACGATGAAGCAGGCAAGAGAGATCCAGAGTCTTCTTTTTGCGAATTTTGATGAAGCTAAGTACAAGGATATCTGTTCAAAGCTTGCGGTTCCCGATGATGACAATAAGAAGGTTTCCGATCTTTCCGACGGAAACAATATGAAGATAAAGCTTGCCGGCGTCCTTTCAAGAGATACCGAGCTCCTTATTCTCGATGAGCCCGCTTCTCCTCTCGATCCTCTTATGAGAGACAAGCTCAATGATATGATCAGGGATTATCTTAACGAAAAAGAAGGTGAAAGATCCGTTCTCTTTTCAACCCACAATATCGCAGATATGGAGGCGGTTACCGATTATGCGATCATTGTCGAGAACGGAACGATCGTTGAAGCCGGATTTGTGGAAGAACTCAAGGAAAAGTATATCCTTGTCAAGGGT
>JAGCRJ010000224.1 GCA_017964745.1 Lachnospiraceae bacterium | reverse complement strand
TCCCCTACTGGGACTTTAATCCCGGACAGATGATAGATGTAAGAGTATGTTCGAATGAAGATACCGTCGAACTTTTTGTAAACGGTGAGAGCAAGGGCAAGCAGACACTTACACATAAACCGGGATCGGGCACGCACCTGATCGCAGAATACCGTATTCCGTATGAACCGGGAACGATCGAAGCGGTAAGCTATGACAAGGCCGGTAATATCACGGCAAAGGAAACAAGGCATTCCTTCGGCGATGCGGCAAGCATAGTGATAACGGCAGATAATAAGGTGATGAGAGCATCGTCAGACGATCTTATATTTGCAGAAATATCCGTGACCGATGCCGAAGGACATCCTGTGGAAAATGCATCCGACCGGATCAGGGTTGAAGTATCCGGAGCGGGAAGACTCGTCGGACTTGATAACGGTGACAGCACGGATACGGATTCGTACAAGGGTATGAGCAGAAGACTGTTTAACGGAAAGCTTCTTGCGATAATTGCCCCGAAGGCGGAAGCCGGAGATGTATTTATCAGTGCATCCGCAAATGGCTTAAAGAGTGCGCAGATCACACTTGATTGCATAACCGGTGAGACTCCCGGAGCGATTGACGATTCTTCTCCTTTCGACACCGGCGTAACCGATGTCTTTGAAGAAAATACCGAAAGGCCTTTAAACCTCGGCTCCGAAAATGACGTTCCTGTCAGAAAGATTGAGATAAGCTGTGAAGACAGAGTCTTTACACCCGAAAGAAAAGAGATCCCTGTAAGTATAAAGATCCTTCCCGACAATGCCACGGACAGGGAAATTATCCGGGCTGTTGTAAATGACAAAGGCGTTCCGACAAATATTGCGGAGGTGTTCCCAAACGGCCCCGGAGCTGTGCTCCGTGCAAAGGGTGACGGAGAGTTCAGGTTAAGATGCATGTCTAAGTCCGGCACTGACAATATCCGCGTGATATCCGAAACGGAATTCCGCATCGAGGGCATCGGAAGAGCAACTCTCGATCCTTATGATTTCATATACGGAAGCATCTATTCGTATTCGGAAGGAGATGTGGGAGCCGGCAATGAAATGGGATTTTCTACCGCACGTGAAGAAAGATGCCTTGTCGCATTTGAGAATGTCGATTTCGGAAAAGCGGGTTCCGATGAGATCACCATACCGGTTTTCGCACTCGATGATTCGAAGTATTCGATCAGGGTTTATGACGGTATTCCTTCACAGGGAGGAAAGCTCATAGGCGATCTTACATATTCAAAGCCGATGATATGGAATGTTTATCAGGAGGATACATGGAAGCTTGATACAACCCTGAAAGGCATTCACACCATATGCCTTGAATTTGATGACAAGGTCCATGTCAAAGGTTTTTCTTTTAAAAAGTGTGACAGGGCATTCATGGAGATAAGTGCTTCCGATGCGGATGAGATATACGGAGATTCTTTCAGCGTAAACGGCGGTGATATCGAGAACATCGGAAATAATGTATCGATCGAATTTAAAGAAATGGATTTTTCCGATAAGGGAACCGGAAGCATAACCATCTGCGGAAAAGCACCTAAGCCTAACACCATCCATATAAGGTTTTCGGGTGACGGAGAAGAGATCAGGAACGTGATCGAATTTGACGCCTGCGATGAATATGCCTGTAGGACATTTGAATTTGACAAAATAACAGGCATGAAGGACGTTGCTTTCGTCTTCATGCCCGGCAGTGATTTTGATATGAGATCTTTCAGATTCGGATATTGATCTTCAGATCATTTTTTGGCATCCGGGACAGAATCCCCGAGTGCGGGTTTGTTGACATATCTGCGGTTCATCTTCCTGTATTCGGAAGGCGTGCAGGATTTGTATGACTTGAACACCCTGTTGAAGGTGGAGAGTGATTTAAATCCCGACAGAAGTGCGACATCGAGTATCGACAGATCGGGCTGGTTTAAATACATCTCCGAGAGAAGGATCCTCTTCTGTGTCAGGTATTCATAACAGGATACATGCGCGAACTCTTTGAAAAGTCTTGCAAAGTGGAATCTTGAAAAGCCTGCCATCTCGGCAAGGGCATCCATATCGATGTCCTCGGTGCAGTGTTCGGAAATGTAATTGCATACATCCATGAAGCGTCCGACATACTCTTTGTTCTTGGCGGAAGTTTTTCCGAGAAGTGGAACTCTTTCCTCCATGCAGCTTCTTCCGACATCAACCATGAAACGGATGAGGAGCGAATAGATCGCAGCGCCCGCATAGGGCTTTCCCGCTTCGTATTCTGTCTGGATCTGCTGTATGTAGTCGATTAATTTTTCCGCAAGCTCGCGGTTTTCGTCTTTTCTGATGATGATGCATTCGCCCAGTGAGTGAAGAAGCGAATTAAGGGATGTTACATTACCGATGAGGTTATAGTCGAACAGCAGGATATATCTTTTTCCGGTTTCCGGTGCGGACAGCTTGTGGAGCGTACCGCTCATGATAACGGCGATATCTCCGGTCTGAAGAACATACTTTTCCGAACCGGCTTCGATCGTGTAATCGTTTTCGGTGGGTGCTATGATCTCAGTTGCCGTATGCCAATGAAGGGGATAATCCTCGGTAAGGTCATTGTGAAAGAATCTGACACCTTGGATCTCCGAATATTGTACTGTTTCTCTGCCGTGTTCAAGAACAGGGAGCATAAAAAACCTCTTTCGATAATGGATTGGTTTACCCCTCAATTTGGTATTGTAAGGTCTTTCCGAAAAAAATTAAAGCAAAAAATGAAAAGTACTGAGCAATAAAATGCTGGAACCGTATGGTAAATATATATACGATTTATCTGTAATGTGCAGGATTTCACAGCATTTTGAAGCTGTGCAAAATCATTAATTTCAGAAAATTTTAAGGAGAACGGTATGGATCTTGTAAAAAATGAAGCCAGGATTTCGGAATTCCGGAAAAAGGCGGAAGAGCTGGTTTCAAAATGACGCTTGAAGAGAAGGTGTCACAGACTCTCAATCATGCACCTGCCATCGAGCATCTCGGAATAAAGGCATATGACTGGTGGAACGAAGCACTTCACGGTGTGGCACGTGCGGGCACGGCTACGGTATTTCCTCAGGCGATAGGGCTCGCCGCTGCATTTGATGAGGATCTTATGGAGGAGATCGGTGACGCAGTTTCCACTGAAGGACGCGCCAAGTTCAATATGCAGCAGAAATATTCCGATACGGATATTTACAAGGGACTTACCTTCTGGGCTCCCAATGTTAATATTTTCCGCGATCCCAGATGGGGCAGGGGACAGGAGACATACGGTGAGGATCCTTATCTTACATCGAGACTCGGTGTCAGATATGTCGAGGGACTTCAGGGTCATGACGAAGACCACTTAAAGGCTGCCGCATGCGCAAAGCATTTCGCGGTTCACTCGGGACCCGAACCCGAAAGACATCATTTCAATGCAGTCGCATCGATCCAGGATATGCGAGAAACTTACCTTCCCGCATTCAAGGCATGCGTACAGGAAGCGGGTGTCGAGACCGTCATGGGCGCATATAACCGCACAAACGGAGAACCCTGCTGCGGATCAAAGACTCTGCTCAAGGATATCCTCAGAGACGAGTGGGGCTTTAAGGGACATGTTGTTTCCGACTGCTGGGCTATCAAGGACTTCCACACCGGACACATGGTAACATCCGATGAAGTCGAATCCGTAAGCCTTGCAATGAACAACGGATGCGACCTTAACTGCGGAGATCTCTTCGTATACCTCAAGGATGCCGTTGAACAGGGTAAGGTAAAGGAAGAAAGACTTGATGAAGCACTGGTAAATCTTTTCACCACCAGGATGAAGCTCGGAATGTTTGATGGCGAGAAGACATCGTTCGATAACATTACCATGGCCGAAGTTGATAACAGGGCGCACAGAAAGCTCAACCTTGAAACATCGGCAAAGACGCTTGTGCTCCTTAAAAACGACGGAATACTTCCTCTCGACAAGAGTAAGATAAAGACCGTCGGAGTTATCGGACCCAATGCGGATAACAGACGCGCACTTGTAGGCAACTACGAAGGAACCGCATCAAGATATGTCACCGTTCTCGAAGGACTCGAAGATTATCTCGGAGAGGATGTCGAATTCAGATATTCGGAAAGCTGCCATCTTGTCAAAGACAGGATCAGCGCACTCAGCAAGGGTGATGACAGGATCTCTGAGGTCAAGTCGGTTTGTGAAGACAGTGATGTCATTTTTGTCGCACTCGGACTCGATGCCGGAATCGAAGGCGAAGAGGGAGATGCGGGCAATGAATTTGCAAGCGGTGACAAGGTTGACTTGGGTCTTCCCGGACTTCAGCAGGAGGTTCTTGATACGGCAATTGCAAGCGGCAAGCCCGTTATACTTCTTCTTTTGGTCGGAAGCGCACTTGCCATCGACGATTCGAAGATAAATGCGGTGATCCAGTGCTGGTATCCCGGAGCAATGGGCGGAAGGGCTATCGCAGAGACCGTATTCGGTGACAGGAATTTCGAAGGAAAGCTCCCCGTCACATTCTACAAAACTTCCGCTGAGCTTCCCGATTTCACCGATTATTCGATGAAGGGAAGAACCTACAGATATATGGAAAATGATGCTCTCTATCCCTTCGGATACGGACTCAGCTACACATCCTATGATTACAGCGATGTAAAGGCAGATTGCGATGTGCTCGGAAAAGACGGTATAGATCTGGAATTCAATGTTACCAATACCGGAAAAGCAGACGGACGCGAGACCGTCCAGATATATGTCGGAGTGAGCGGTGTCGAGAATGCTCCGAAGTATCAGCTCAAGGGATTTAAGAAGGTCGCACTTAAAGCGGGCGAATCAAAGAAGGTATCGATAAAGCTTCCTTACGAGGCTTTCGGTCTCTATGACACGGAAGGCAGGTTCGTCATTCCTTCGGGCAAGGCAAAGGTCTATGTCGGAGGCCAGCAGCCTGACGGCAGAAGTGAGCAGCTCCTCGGCAAAAAGGTGACTGAGATCGAGATCACGCTTCCGTAAACGATATGGGAAACATGGGGACGGCTTACGCGGTTTACACAAACAGCGTAAGCCGTCCCCACGTATCGAAAACAGGTCGCTTCCGGCGGCCTGTTTTGATGGGAACAGATTCACATAATCTTTGCGGAAAGCACAAGAAAATGGTATTATTTACATAAGTATGGAAAATCTTACAAACATAGATCTGATCAAATCAAAACTGTATGATTTTTTCTGCAATGAGGCGGGAGTAGTTATCTATAAAAGCGATCGTGATGATGAGTATTCACGTGAGCTGAACGAACTTCTCAAGCTCGGACGTGTCGTTCTGTCCGAATATGCGGATATGAACAGTGAGATTGCGGAAGAACCGATCTCACAGGATTTTCTTTTCAATTCTGACAGGATCAATGAAGACGACTGCGTTGTAAACCGTATCGTCATGTCGAACGGCGCGATAATCAAGATCGCCATTTTCCCTAAAGCGGATTATGAATGGAGTACAGAAGAGAGAGAGCTTGTCAGGGGAT
>JAGCRJ010000022.1 GCA_017964745.1 Lachnospiraceae bacterium | reverse complement strand
TATCGTAAATATAATAAACACTATGAGAAACGGAACAAAAAAGCTTATAGGCACAGTTGTTTTCTGCGGAGCATTCGCAGGCATTTGCGTTCTTCTTAACCTTCGCGGTAAGGAAACATTCCATGAGAAGTACGCGGGATACGATCTTACTACAGATGTAGTGGGACTCGAGAGGACCGGGACCTATACCGGCTACCTGCTCGAACATGAGGGAGCTTCATGCCCCGATAAGACGGTAGATATCGATATATTCAACTACACCGTCGAAAACGGAGAGGCAGAGGTGGTTACCGATTACTACGATGAGGCCAAGGCTCTTTATACCGAGACCGAATCGGTGGTATCTTTTCCTGCTGACGTACCGGAAGCCGGATATTATTACATCAAGATGGATTACCTGATTCCCAAGTCAAGAGGCGTTCAGGCAGAAAGATCTGTCTACATCAACGGCGAGCTTCCTTTCTCTGACGCAAGCACGCTTGTATTCTCCCGTATCTGGACTGACGGAGGAGAAGTCAGGACCGATAATCAGGGTAACGAGATAAGACCTGCACAGGTCGAGATATTCGACTGGCAGTCTACATATTTCAGGGATGATATGGGTTATGTTCAGCATCCCTACACCTTCTATTTTGACAAGGGTTCACAGACCATCAGCCTCGGAGCTGAGAGCGAGCCCATGGTCATCAAGGCTCTTTCTCTTGAGCCGGTCAAAGAATCCGTATCATATCAGGACTATATTGCGGCAGGCCCCGCCGATAACGGTGCGGCAGCAGATTACATCCAGATCATCCAGGGTGAAGATTCCGTACGCCGCAGCGAGTCATCTCTTTATGCAAAGTATGACAGAGCATCACCTACCACCCAGCCCTACAGCGTTACCAGCACCGTTCTCAACTATACCGGCGGTGAATCCTGGAGAGCTGCGGGACAGTGGATCGAGTGGGATTTCGAGATCGAACAGGACGGCTACTATAATATAGACATCAAGGGACGTCAGAATTACGCAAGAGGACAGATCACCTCCAGAGCGGTATATATTGACGGAGAGATTCCTTTTGAGGATGCCGAAGCCGTAGCATTCCCTTATGACAATGACTGGGAGATCATCAGCCTGGCAGATGCCGACGGCAATCCCTGCAAGGTCTGGCTCACAAAGGGAACACATACATTAAGAATAGAGTCTGTTCTCGGAAGTGTCGGCCCCGTCATTGAGGAGCTTGAGGATTCGACCTACAGACTTAACCAGATCTACAGAAGGATCCTTGTATTTACCGGTGCAAATCCCGACCAGTACAGAGATTACCGTATCCAGGACAACTATCCCGAGATCATGGATGCGATGGAACTCGAGTACAGAAGACTCTACAGGATCGTTGATGAATACGTAGAGCTTACCGGACAAAAGGCAACCAACATCGCAGCCGCACAGACCGTAGCCCAGCAGCTTGAGCGTTTCTGTGAAAAGCCCGGCAAGATCACTCACGAGTTCATTACATTTAAGGATAATATCACCGCTCTCGGTACCGCAATGCTCAACCTCAGCGATACCAAGATGGATATCGATTACATCGTCATCAGGGGAACGGGAACCAATCCTCCCGCTGACAAGACTCATTTCTGGAACAAAGCGGTACATGAGGTCAAGAGCTTCATTTCTTCATTCATAGTCGACTACAATTCCGTAGGTAACGTTTATGAAGGAGCAAGCCGCGAGGATACCATCAAGGTATGGGTTACCACCGGACGTGACCAGGGTACTATCCTTAAGACAATGATCGATGACACATTCACACCCGAGACCGGAATCAAGGTCAACGTGGAGATCGTCGATCCCACCGCACTCCTGAATGCGGTTCTCGCAGGAAGAGGTCCCGATGTTGTTCTTTCAGTCGGTGCCGACGTTCCCGTAAACTACGCACTCAGACATGCATCCGAAGACATTACCCAGTTTGAAGGATGGGAAGAGGTGCTCAGTCACTATTCCGAAAGCTCTTACGAGCAATACAGACTGGACGATCATATTTATGCGGTTCCCGAGCAGCAGCAGTTCTGCGTTATGTTCTACCGCAAGGACGTACTTGACGAGCTCGGACTCGAGCCGCCCAACACCTGGAAGGAACTCATTGAGATGCTTCCCACCATCCAGGGTAACAACCTCTCCGTAGGTATTCCTACTGCGGCAGGTTCCAGCACCACTGCAACGGCTTCAACGGCAGTTGCATCCAACGTTCCCGATCTTTCACTGTACTTCACGCTCCTGTTCCAGTACGGCGGTGACATGTACAACGATGTCGGAAACAAGACTACCGTAGATACCGAGGCCGGCGTTAAGGCATTCGATGATTACACCAGATACTTTAACGACTACGGACTTCCCGTAATTTATGACTTCGTAAGCCGTTTCCGTTCGGGCGAGATGCCTATCGGAATCTGCAACTACTCTCAGTACAACACACTGATGGTATCCGCTCCCGAGATCAAGGGACTTTGGGACTTCACTCTCGTTCCCGGTACCGAAAGAGTAGATGAGAACGGCAATGTCTATATCGACAGATCCGATTTCATCACCGGTAACGCGACCATGATGATCGCCACCGATGACGAGACCGTAAAGCAGAACTCCTGGGAGTTCATGAAGTGGTGGGCTACACCTGAGACTCAGGTAAGATTCGGACGTGAGATCGAGGCACTCCTCGGATCATCCGCAAGATACGCCACCGCAAACCGCGATGCATTCTCACAGCTTTCATGGAGCTATAATGATATTCAGGTTCTCAACGAACAGTGGGATTCAACCGTAGGTATCAGAGAGGTTCCCGGCGGATATTACACCGGACGTCATATCGCCAACGCCTGCAGAAAGGTTATCAACGAGAAGACGGATGCCCGTGAGACTATCATCGATTACTCGATACTCATC
>JAGCRJ010000223.1 GCA_017964745.1 Lachnospiraceae bacterium | reverse complement strand
GCACTCGATGCCGGCAATATGCTCAAGCCCATGCTTGCAAGGGGTGAGCTTCACTGTATCGGTGCGACCACTCTCGATGAGTACCGTCAGTACATCGAGACCGATGCCGCACTCGAAAGGCGTTTCCAGCCTGTCATGGTCGATGAGCCCACTGTCGAAGATACGATATCTATCCTCAGAGGATTAAAGGAAAGATACGAGGTTTACCATGGCGTTAAGATCATGGACACCGCACTTGTTTCCGCAGCGGTCCTTTCCAACAGATACATAAGCGACAGATTCCTTCCCGATAAGGCGATCGATCTTGTCGACGAAGCTTGTGCACTGATCAAGACCGAAATGGATTCACTTCCCGCAGAGCTTGATGAGATGAATCGTAAGATCCTTCAGCTCCAGATAGAAGAGACTGCGCTTAAGAAGGAAGAGGATAATCTTTCGAAGGAACGTCTCAGTGACCTTCAGAAGGAACTCGCCGAGTTAAAGGAAAACTTTGAGTCACAGAAGGCACAGTGGGACAACGAGAAGAATGCCGCAGGAAAACTGAGTAAGCTGCGTGAAGAGATCGATTCGGTCAATTCACAGATCGCGATAGCGCAGACCAAGGGCGACCTTGAGAAGGCTGCGGAGCTTTCATACGGAACTCTGCCCAGACTGAAGAAGAAACTCGAGGAAGCCGAAAACAGCGGAACCGTAGAGAATAAGCTTGTTCGTGAGAAAGTATCCGACGAAGAGATCGCACGTATAGTCTCCAAGTGGACCGGCATTCCCGTTGCAAAGCTTACCGAAGGCGAGAGGACCAAGACCTTACATCTCGATGATGAACTTCATAAGAGAGTAATCGGACAGGATGAAGCGGTCACCAAGGTTACCGAAGCGATCATCCGTTCAAAGGCAGGCATCAAGGATCCTACGAAGCCGATAGGATCGTTCCTTTTCCTCGGACCTACAGGTGTCGGTAAGACGGAGCTTGCAAAGTCACTCGCAGCCGCACTTTTCGATGACGAGACCAATATGGTACGTATCGATATGAGTGAATATATGGAAAAGCACAGCGTATCGAGACTGATCGGAGCTCCTCCCGGATATGTCGGATATGACGAGGGCGGACAGCTTACCGAAGCGGTGCGCAGAAAGCCTTATTGCGTTGTTCTTTTCGACGAGATAGAAAAGGCCGCACCCGATGTGTTCAATGTTCTGCTCCAGGTACTCGATGACGGACGTATCACCGACTCCCACGGCAAGACCGTCGATTTCAAGAACACGATCATCATCATGACATCGAATATCGGTGCAAGATTTCTTCTCGACGGAATAGATGATGAAGGCAATATCAAGGAAGATGCGGAAGACCTTGCGATGGAAGAGCTTAAGGCTCACTTCAGGCCCGAGTTCCTTAACAGGCTTGATGAGATCATAATGTTCAAGCCCCTTACCAAGGATAATCTCGGCGGTATCATTAATCTTCTTGTCGATGATATCAACAAGAGACTTTCCGACAAGGATATCAAGATCGAACTTACGGACGCGGCAGTTCAGAATGTAATAGATTCCGCATACGATCCCGTATACGGCGCAAGACCTCTGAAGCGTTACATCCAGAAGCATATCGAGACACTTGCCGCGAGATTCATTCTCGAAGACAGGGTTTCCGAAAATCAGACCATTGTCATCGATACGGGCATTGATGGCTACAGTGCTTCGGTAAAAGACGGAAATTGAACGGATTGTAATTGTCTTCCGTAAATGGTAAGATAATTGCAGATATCAGTGAAACAAAGGCGTTTCATCCAATTCGGATGGGACGCCTTTTTGTCTTAAGGAGGTAAATATGGCGGCATTTGATCCCATTAAGAGCGGCATCCCCGAAATGGATAAGGCACTCGACAATATACGTCTCGGCGACAATGTCGTCTGGCGCGTATCGGATCTTTCGCAGTTCAGGCTGTTCATGGAACCGTATCTGAAGCAGGCCATGTCTATGATGTATCCGGCAGGAAGTGTGAAGTTTACAACGATGCGCCCAACGAGCATCTGTTGATCACGTGCTGAACGGAAATTTGGAGTAATACGGAGAAAGAGAATGGTAACATGTAAGGACGTTAACAATCTGAACCTGGACGGAATGGAGCTCATCGCGGGAGAAAAAGGACTGAGCCGCATCGTATCCTGGGTATATCTTGTTCAGACAAGACCGTATGACGAACATATGAATCAGGGTAATTTTGCTCTGATCGTCGTTGATAATGTCAGATTTGATTTCAAGGAAGTTTATAAGAGCATGGATGAACTTAATGACCTTGGAATATCCGGTCTTGGAATCTCTGTTGTGGACGATAAGGAGAAGATTCCCAAAAAAGTGATCAAAAAAGCAGATGAGCTGTCCCTGCCATTATTCTACATCAGGTGGAAAGGAGCTTCATTTGTCGATATATCCCAGAGCATCGGTAATCTGATACTTGAAACGAATATATTGAACAAGAGAACGGGAGACTATCTGTATAACCTTTTATTCGGTTACGATGTAAATGACAGATATGTCAGAAAGATCTCAAGCCAGTTCGGACTTGATTTCGATAAGCCTTACAGAGTCGGGATCATAACCGTGGACAGACAGTACGGGATAAATCTTGAACAGGATGAACATATCTATGAGTATTATTCGGACTGCCTGAACAGGGAAGTCATGAAGATGAAGGGCCGTCCCATGTTCATGAAATTCCTGAACAAGTTCGTTCTTCTTTTTGAGGCGAAGGAAAATAAAGAGGTTGAACACGAGCTGGAAAAGATGCTGAGAAAACTTGACAGTTCGGAGATGTTCAAAGGTGTCATACAGAGTACATGCATCCTGGGTGCACCATATAAGGATCCGTCAAAATTCGGCCAGAGTTATCAGGAAGCAAAGAGCCTCATCCCCAAGAAGGATCATCTTCCGAATCCTTCCGGCAAGAAAGTACTCAGTGCGAGTTCGATGGGAATATATAAATACATGTTCCGCGGAAACGATCAGAGGGAGATACTCGAATACTGCAATAATAAACTTAGTAAGCTTGAAGAATACGATCATGCGAACGGTACATTCCTTCAGGAGACTCTCTTGACGTATTACATGAACGGCTTCAATTCCGCCAAGACCGCAGATGCATTGTTCATACACAGGAACTCTCTTAACTACAGACTGAAGAAGATCGAGGAGCTTCTTGAGTTGGAAATAGGTGATTACATGGAATATCTTGATATTCTCAACTGTATCCTGGTAAAAAGACTGATGTTCATCTGAGACTTGTGCAAAGTGACAGTCAGGACTGTGCATATGACACATTGTAAATAAATATCACCTCGCTTAGAATCCATATCAAGCAAAGGCGCTGACGAAACGAAAGTTTCCCGGCGCCTTTCTTGTTACAAAGCCATGTATGACGCATGACGAAAAGGAGGAAGAAATTATGAAAAAAATGATCAATTACGGAAGAAAGATTATGACCGCCGGACTGGTCGCATCAATGACCCTGGCAATGCTCGGAGGATGCGGTGAATCACCCGCACAGCCTTCACAGAGCACCGGAACTGCACAGAGCGGATCTTCCGAAGGAGCTGCTCCCGCAGCAGACGGAGAGAAGGAAGTTCTCAGAGTCGGAATGGAATGCGCATATGCACCTTTTAACTGGACACAGGATGCGGCATCCACTCCCGACGGAAGTGTAGCGGTTCCCATTCACGATTCAACATTCTATGCATACGGATACGATGTAGCGGTTGCACAGATGCTTGCCGATGAAATGGGAATGGAACTTGAGGTTTATAAGGTTGAGTGGTCTTCAAT
>JAGCRJ010000222.1 GCA_017964745.1 Lachnospiraceae bacterium | reverse complement strand
TGAGAAGGTAAGATGCCTTCTTTCCAAGATGATGATAAGTGCGGCAAACTGCCTTATCTTCGATGAGCCCACCAACCACCTCGATATGGAATCCATCACCGCTCTCAATACAGGTATGACCAAGTTCCCCGGAGTCATTCTTTTCTCCTGCAGGGACCATCAGCTTACCGAGACCACCGCAAACAGGATCATCGAGATCCTTCCCGACGGCGGCATCATCGATAAGATCACGACCTATGACGAGTATCTCGCAAACGATGAGAACGCAAGAAAGAGAACGGTATTTACCGCTGATAAGGAAGACGTCGAGGATTGATAGATCTCCATACACATTCGAATAAATCTGACGGAAGCTTTACTCCGGCCGAGCTTGTGGATGTCGCGGCGCGTAAAGGGATCACCTATATCGCGCTGACGGATCACGATACCATCGAAGGTATCGACGAAGCTAAGAAGCGCGCTGAGGAGATAAGCTCAGATCCGAATGCGCCTTATCCGGCGCCCGTTGTCATTCCCGGTATAGAATTTTCCACCGACTGGAACGGACGCGATGTTCATGTAGTGGGACTTGATATCGACCATACCAATAAGGAATTTGTTTCAAAACTTGATTTCTTCATAGAATCCCGTGAGGGCAGGAACCGTAAGATGGCAGAGAACCTCAGGGAAATAGGTATCGGTATCAGCTACGAAGCTCTAAAAAGATCATTCCCCGAAAGTGTGCTCACGAGAGCGCATTTTGCTAAGTATCTTTACGAGTACGGATATGTGCGTTCAACGCACGAAGCATTCGAAAGATATCTCGGTCCGGATTCACCATGTTATGTGCCGAGAGAGAAGATAACTCCCGTTCAGGCCGTGGAGATGACTCTTATGGCAGGCGGTATCCCCGTTCTCGCACATCCCCTTATCTATAAATTCGGGGACGAAAAGCTGCGTACGCTCATTGCCGAGATGAAGGAGTACGGACTTGTCGGAATAGAAGCCATGTACAGTACACATTCTTCGGAGGATGAGGAATATATCAGAAGACTTGCGGACGAATGCGGTCTTAAGATCTCCGGCGGAAGTGATTTCCACGGTGCAAATAAACCGGGCATCGATCTCGGGGTCGGCTGCGGAGACATGGAGATACCCGAGCAGGTATGGTTTGATCTTTCCGCAGAGAGATAAGAGCTATGTCTGATTTTGAAGGAAATGAAAAAAAGACCGGATACAGCTTCGATGATTTCATGGAAGATGAGATCAGGGAAGCATCCGTTAAGGTATCCTTATTCCCCCACAGGTTCATGGCACATTTTTTTCTGATCATTGCTCCGGTGATCTTTTATGTGATGTTCTACGGATTCTTCGCTCTTCTTGAAGCGACGGATATGTCACAGGCTTCCAATGCTGTGAAACTGGTTCTGTTTTTGACCCTGCTTTTTGGAGTGTTCATTTTCCTGCGCAACTGCGGAAAAGAGATCGTGATCTCCGGAAGGGGCATCGTATTCAGGAGATATTTTTTCCTGTATGAGTCCGTAAATGTCAGTGAAGTCAGCAGATGTGAAGTGATCACCGGACTGACCACTTCGGGAAGGTATCATCATGAGACTTATTCTATGGCCGTGATACATTACGGAGACGGAAAGAAAATCTCGGTGGAGGATAATCTGTACAGGGGATGGAACAGCCTTGTCAGGTATATGGAAATGAACGGCAAGGTGATCAGGATCGACGGCAGGGGATTTATTTCAAAAAAGCTGGATGATCTGCTGAATAAGTAATATGCAAACGGCGCCTGTCGCATATGCGGCAGGTTATTTTTTTAACGATCCGGAAAACGCTATCGTAAAATTAAAACAAAATTTCGAAAAAAATATAGTGAAAGTGCAAAAATTATTTGCTATAATACTATGGTTGTCAAAGATAAATTATTGGTGAATGCCTCAAAAGCCAGTATTTATGCGGTTTTCACCATCTAATTAAGTAAGTGACGCAGTAGTAGAAGAAAGAAAGGAAAAGAAGAACATGAGTAAGAAATGGGTCTATCTGTTCACAGAGGGTAACGCTAACATGCGTGAACTCCTCGGAGGTAAGGGAGCAAACCTTGCTGAGATGTCAAACATTAAGCTTGACGGATCAGGCGAGCCTTTCCCCGTTCCTCAGGGCTTCACCATCACCACCGAAGCCTGCACACAGTACTACGAGGATGGTCGTGAGATCAATGATGAGATCATGGGCCAGATCGAAGAGTACATCGTTAAGCTTGAGGGAATCACCGGCAAGAAGTTCGGTGACAAGGAGAATCCTCTCCTCGTTTCCGTTCGTTCCGGAGCAAGAGCTTCAATGCCCGGTATGATGGATACTATCCTTAACCTCGGTCTCAATGAGGACGTTGTCAACACCATCGCTGCCAAGTCAGGAAATCCCCGTTGGGCTTGGGACTGCTACAGAAGATTCATTCAGATGTATTCCGACGTTGTTATGGAAGTCGGAAAGAAATATTTCGAAGAGCTCATCGACCAGCTCAAGGCTAAGAAGGGTGTAACCCAGGACGTTGAGCTTGATGCCGACGATCTCAAGAACCTCGCAGAGCAGTTCAAGGCTGAGTACAAGGCTAAGATCGGCAAGGATTTCCCCACCGATCCCAAGGAGCAGCTCTACGGCGCTATCAAGGCAGTATTCCGTTCATGGGATAACCCCCGTGCAAACGTTTATCGTAGAGACAACGATATCCCTTATTCATGGGGTACCGCTGTTAACGTTCAGTCCATGGCATTCGGTAACATGGGCGACGATTGCGGAACCGGTGTTGCATTCACTCGTGATCCCGCTACCGGCGCTAAGGGCCTCTTCGGTGAGTTCCTTACCAATGCACAGGGCGAGGACGTTGTTGCAGGTGTAAGAACACCCATGCACATCTCCGAGATGGAAGAGAAGTTCCCCGAGGCATTCGCACAGTTCAAGGACGTATGCGCTACCCTCGAGAAGCACTACAGAGACATGCAGGATATGGAGTTCACCGTTGAGCACGGAAAGCTCTATATGCTTCAGACCAGAAACGGAAAGAGAACCGCACAGGCTGCTCTCAAGATCGCTTGTGACCTCGTTGATGAGGGAATGAGAACCGAGCAGGAAGCTGTTGCAATGATCGATCCCAGAAACCTTGACACCCTTCTTCACCCTCAGTTCGATGCTAAGGCACTCAAGGCTGCTACTCCCCTTGGAAAGGGTATGGGAGCATCTCCCGGAGCTGCTGCAGGTAAGGTTGTCTTCAATGCTGACGATGCTGTTGAATGGGCAGAGAAAGGCGAGAAGGTCGTTCTTGTAAGACTTGAGACTTCACCCGAGGATATCATGGGTATGAAGGCTGCAGAGGGAATCCTCACCGTTCGTGGCGGTATGACCTCTCACGCAGCAGTTGTTGCAAGAGGAATGGGTGAGTGCTGCGTTACCGGATGCGGCGCCATCGTTATGGACGAAGAGAACAAGCAGTTCACTCTCGGCGGAGTTACCTTCAAAGAGGGAGACTGGGTTTCAATCGACGGATCTACCGGTAATGTTTACCAGGGCGAGATCCCCACTGTTGATGCTACCATCGCAGGCGAGTTCGGAAGAGTTATGGCTTGGGCTGATAAGTATCGTAAGCTCAAGGTTCGTACCAACGCTGATAACCCTGAGGATGCAAGAAGAGCATTCGAGCTTGGCGCTGAGGGTATCGGACTTTGCCGTACCGAGCACATGTTCTTCCAGGAAGGCCGTATCGAGGCATTCCGTGAGATGATCTGCTCCGACACCGATGAGGAGAGAGAAGCAGCACTTGCTAAGATCCTTCCTTATCAGCAGTCAGACTTCGAGGCTCTCTATGATGCTCTCGAGGGACATCCCGTTACCATCAGATTCCTTGATCCCCCTCTTCACGAGTTCGTTCCTACCACCGATGAAGAGATCAAGGCAGTTGCAGACGCAATGGGCAAGACTGTTCAGCAGATCAAGGCTATCATCTCCTCACTTAAGGAGATCAACCCCATGATGGGTCACAGAGGATGCCGTCTTGACGTTACCTATCCCGGTATCGCAAGAATGCAGACCAAGGCTGTCATCCGTGCAGCTATCAACGCTCAGAAGAAGCATCCCGGATGGAATGTTATGCCTGAGATCATGATTCCTCTTACTTGTGACGTTAAGGAGCTCAAGTATGTTAAGGATATCGTTGTAAAGACCGCTGACGAGGAGATCGCAGCTGCAGGCGTTAAGCTTGAGTACAAGGTCGGAACCATGATCGAGATCCCCAGAGCAGCAGTTACCGCTGACGAGATTGCTCCCGAGGCTGATTTCTTCTGCTTCGGAACCAACGACCTTACCCAGATGACCTACGGCTTCTCAAGAGACGATGCTTCCAAGTTCATGCCCGCTTACTTCGATCGCAAGATCCTCGAGGCTAATCCTTTCGTAAAGCTCGATCAGGTTGGTGTAGGAAGCCTTATGAAGACCTGTATCGCTCTTTCAAAGCCTGTTAACAGGAACATTCACTACGGTATCTGCGGTGAGCACGGCGGAGATCCTTCATCCGTTGAGTTCTGCCACAAGATCGGACTTGACTATGTATCCTGCTCACCTTTCCGCGTACCCATCGCGAGACTTGCAGCAGCTCAGGCAGC
>JAGCRJ010000221.1 GCA_017964745.1 Lachnospiraceae bacterium | reverse complement strand
CGCAGCAGAGTCCATTGCGATCATGACCAAAGCACATCCCGAAATGATGGTTGGAGCCGGAACGGTTCTGTCAACGGCTCAGGTTGATGCGGCTGTGGAAGCCGGAGCGAAGTTTATCGTAAGCCCAGGACTAAATCCCAGGATCGTAAAATACTGCGTAGACAGAAATATTCCGATCACTCCCGGAACCAATACTCCTTCCGAGATCGATACCGCCATGGATTTCGGTCTTGAGGTTGTAAAGTTCTTCCCTGCGGAGCAGAGCGGAGGACTTGCGAAGATCAAGGCAATGGCTGCACCCTATGTGAACATGAAGTTCATGCCCACAGGAGGCATCAACGAGAAGAATCTTCTTTCATATCTTGATTTCCCCAAGGTCATCGCATGCGGCGGTTCATGGATGGTTCCCGCCGATCTGATCGCAAAGGGTGAATTTGACAGGATAGAAGAGCTTACCCGCGATGCGGTAAAGACAATGCTCGGTTTTGAGCTTGCTCATGTTGGAGTCAATAATGAATCCGAAGCCGATGCGAAGAAGGCGGCCGAGAGATTTGCATTCCTTTTCGGAATGAATGTTAAGGACGGAAATTCATCAGTATTCGCAGGTTCCGCAGTCGAGTTCATGAAGAAGCCCGGACTCGGAAGCAAGGGCCATATCGGAATAAGGACCAATTTCGCGGACAGGGCAGTCAATTACATGAGCACCGTTCTCGGCATCGAATTTGACGAAAGCACCGCCAAGTACGACGATAAGGGCAGACTCAAGGCAATATATTTAAAAGAAGAGATATGCGGCTTTGCCGTTCATATTGTAAATAAGTGAGGTTATAAAAATGTCTAAGGTAGTAACAATGGGCGAGATCATGCTCCGCCTTTCCACACCTAATAATGAGAAGTTTATTCAGGCCGATGAGTTCGATATCAATTACGGCGGCGGAGAAGCAAATGTGGCGGTATCCCTGGCAAATTACGGACACGATGCCGAATATGTCACCGCTCTTCCCGATAACGAACTTGGTGACTGTGCGATAGCTTCCCTCAGAAAGTACGGTGTTAAGACGGATAATATCGCAAGATGCGGAGAGAGACTCGGCATCTATTATCTCGAAAGCGGAAGCTCAGTAAGACCTTCCAAGGTAGTTTATGACAGGGCTCATTCATCGATCTCCACGGCAACTGCCGCTGATTTTGATTTTGACAAGATTTTCGAGGGAGCTGACTGGTTCCACTTTACCGGCATCACTCCCGCGATTTCCGATACCGCAGCCGTACTTACCGAAGAGGCGCTTAAGGCAGCCAAGAAGCACGGCGTAAAGGTATCCTGCGATCTTAACTTCAGAAAGAAGCTCTGGAGCTCCGAGAAGGCTCAGAAGGTCATGAAGAACCTTATGCAGTATGTAGATGTCTGCATAGGTAACGAAGAGGATGCAAATCTCGTTCTCGGATATAAGCCCGGCAATACCGATGTTACAAGCGGAGAGCTTGAGCTTGCCGGATATAAGAGCATATTCGAGCAGATGGTCTCGGATCACAATTTCGAATACTGCATCTCATCACTCAGGGTAAGCCGCAGCGCATCCGATAACGGCTGGAGCGCATGCATTTATTCAAGGGATACGAAGGAGTTCTATCACTCCAAGGAATATACTCTTCATCCGATAGTGGACAGAGTCGGCGGAGGGGATTCCTTTGCCGCAGGCGTGATCTGCGGACTGCTTGACGGCAAGGATTTCAAGGCGGCTCTCGAATTCGGTGCTGCCGCTTCAGCTCTCAAGCACACTATCCCCGGCGATTTCAACCTTGTAACCCGTAAAGAGGTTGAAACTCTCGCAGGCGGAGATGCATCGGGAAGAGTTCAGAGATAATTTGACATTGAAGGCATCAGGAAATATAATTTACAAGGCTCATCCTTTTAAGGACGAGCCTGTTTTTAAGAGTAATATTTTTGATGAAAAAAGAAGTCCGTACACCTAATGTGATAAAGATACTTCTGACCATTGCATTTATCTCGATGGTCACGATCATATTCGTCCAGCAGATGAAGGTTCCCTTCATGCTGGAGGATCTTTACTATGCCAATAATCTGGTCACCGGAGAACCGCTTGAAAAGTTTTCCGATATCACCATGAGCATAGGCTGTATCTATTTCTGGAAGGGCGGAAGCCTTATCGCGGGATTCATCCTTCAGCTGATACTGATGGCGGGAGGCTATGTTGCCGATGTCATAAACCTTCTTATGATGATCGGATGTGCATACCTTCTTTTTGCCCAGTCAAGAGCATCCCATCAGAGGATCTTCTTTTCGGTTTACGCATTTCTTCTCATGATCGCACTGAACGCCGACTGGAATAATACCTATTTCAGACAGTTTGGTGCCGTGAATTTCTTTTATCCGTCGCTTCTCATGCTGATCGTTCTGAATATACTTTCCGCAATGGTGGACGATCCCGATAAGTACAAGGACCTCGGCATCGGACGTATCATTGCGCTTTCCGCAACCGGATTTATTGCCGGAGCGTGGGCCCCTTCGTACGGCTTAATCTGTGCCTGTGCACTCGGCGGAGTGATCCTTCAGAGAGCACATGTTCAGAATAATCACAAAAACGGAGGACTTATCCTTGCACTGTTTCTGTCTGTGATCGGAGTTATCCTCTATATGGTATGCCCCGGAAACTATACGCAAGGGTCGGTCATGCTGACCAAGTATATCGGAGCTGATGTTTACCCTTCTGTTGTCCTTGCACTTCTTGTGCTTGCGATCTTCCTTAAGATGGGTGGAAAACTGAAACCCTCACAGTACCTTCTCTGCGGCGTTATGATGATCAGCGTGGGACTTTCGCTTTTCAACGTTCTGCTTCTTCCCGTCGCGCCCAATGCGGTGCTTCTGTGCACCATGCTGCTCGGTATAGCCACCTTTGTTTCGCTATTCAATTCTTTAAATAAGATCGTTGAAAGATACAGGATATATGCATATGTGCTCTGTTCGATAGCACTTTTGTACGATGTATTTGTAATACTTGAATCGCAGCTTGGAGTAGAGTGATGAAATTACCTTCACTTGAAAAAGAAATACCTAAAGAGCTTTTTGCGAAATTCTGGATCCCTGCCATGAATTCGGTAATGGTCCTGAGCTTCATCTTAAAGTTCTACCAGTTTGGAAATGACGAGAAGGAATTCAGCCTTGTCGGCGGTCTTTCGGGTGCGTTTCTTTTTGCGATAGTAACCCTTATAACGGCTTATATCACCGGCTCGAGGACGATAGGCTCCTACGTGCGTTTCCTGATCCTTTATATTGCGTTTGTGCCTCATCTTAAGCTGAGTTACCTTACGAGGCTTACCGATATGTCATATACCTTCCACATAAGGGATCACAGCTTCAGCGCAAAGTGGCAGGGATCGCTCGCTCTGTGGGCATCCGATGTGTCGGAATATATGAGGATACTTCTTCCGATGACGCTTCTTATGCTCGGTGCGACCATACATGATAAATTCCCGAAGTGGTACCGTATCCTTCTTGTAACCGCCATAGTGATGGCACTGCTTCTTTATGTGTTTGAAGGAACGGTCAATCTTTTCAAATACGGAATATCGATAATCTTTGTCATCATCATTTCCGATTGCTGGAGCAGGATGCGACTGCTTGAGGAACGAAAACCGCAGGTAATGGTGCTTTGGGCGGAAATGCTTTTGTTTGCCGCGATGTGGGCAAAGGGACTTACACTTATCATCAAATGATCTGATAAGCGGGATCCGAAAGGGTCCCGCAATTTATGAAAATATTTCTTATGAAGGAGACCAACGATGAACGATAATGAGATCAAAGAGACCGCAGAAGCGGTCACGGAACAGACGGAAACCGCTGCCGGAAACGAGGCGGAAAGCGCGCCTGTGAAAAAAGAGATGAGCCCGCTCATGAAAAAGCTGTCAGGCGGCGTTATCACCACGTGGCTGATAGGATACGCGCTCATGATGCTGGGTTCCATTGTGGGAGCTATAATCATTCAGGCTCCGCTTCAGGCACTTGGGTTACTGACGGATGATCATCCGGTCATCATAACCGCGGTGACTTATCTTGAATTCATCGG
Organism: Lachnospiraceae bacterium; assembly: GCA_017964745.1. Taxonomy (GTDB): domain Bacteria; phylum Bacillota; class Clostridia; order Lachnospirales; family Lachnospiraceae; genus AC2028. The sequence continues at coordinate 982 of JAGCRJ010000221.1, read as the reverse complement.
CATCTGGGGAGCCGTGCTCATATTTATCCGCGGATTTAAGGGTGAGATGCCCTTTTTACGCAGGATCCTCGGAAAATTGAATGTTAAGGCCTTTATCGGTTTTATTCTCGGACTTGTGACCGTGGGCGGATTGAATGCGATCTGCATCTTTTTTGCGAAGAATAACGGAGACATATATCTTTCGCTCTATGGATTTGAGATACTCCCGCTTATTTTTCTTTTTATCAGCGTATTCATACAGTCCGGAGCGGAAGAGCTTATCTGCAGGGGAGTTGTCTACAGAAGGATCGAAAATACTTACAATCCCGTTGTGGCGATCATATTTAACTCGCTGCTTTTTGCGATACTGCATTTAATGAATCCGGGAGTTACTCTTTTGTCGCTTCTGAATATTTTCCTCAGCGGTGTTCTGTTCTCGCTCGTCATTTACTACACGGACAGCATGGCATTTGCCATGGCCGGTCATGCGGGATGGAATTTCTGCCAGAGCATAATATTCGGACTTCCCAACAGCGGACAGGTATTCCCTTATTCGATCTTTAAACTGGATGCATCGAACGCAAGGGATTCATTCTTCTACAATGTCGGATTCGGTGTTGAGGGTACTGCTTTTGCGGTAATCATACTGGCAGTGGCATGTGTCGTTATCATCATTCTCGGACAGCTTAAGGTGATAAAGAAGCCTGAAGACGTTAAGCCTCTCATCTGAAAAATACAGTGTTTATGCGGGCTCTTCAAAAGAGCCTGCATAACCTGAAAAAAATAAAAATATATTGTTGACAAGAAGCTCCATATCTGATAAATTATCTTTTGTTCGCGGAAGTGTTGGAATTGGTAGACAAGCAAGATTAAGGTTCTTGTGGCTGTTAGGTCGTGCGGGTTCAAGTCCCGCCTTCCGCATCAGAGAAACCTCGTAGATATAACATCTACGAGGTTTTTTCATTGGGAGAATCTGGGAGAATGCTTAAAGAATGCTTAGATT
>JAGCRJ010000220.1 GCA_017964745.1 Lachnospiraceae bacterium | reverse complement strand
TCCCTTGCTGGATGCACCGACGGGAACCTCGACCTCAGCCCCCTCGAGGAGCTTGAGCATTCCCTGCTGAACGCTCTCACCGGATACATCGCGGTGGTTTGAGTTTTCCTTTTTCGCGATCTTGTCTATCTCATCGATAAAGACGATACCGTTCTCGGCCTTCTCGACATCGTTGTCGGCAGCCGCAAGAAGCTTGGAGATAACGCTCTCGATATCGTCTCCGATATAGCCTGCCTCAGTAAGTGATGTCGCATCCGCGATCGCAAGGGGCACATCGAGAAGTCTGGCAAGGGTGCGGACCATATATGTCTTACCGCATCCGGTGGGACCGATGAGAAGAATGTTGGACTTCTCAATCTCTATGGAGTCCATCGAATCGGTCGCAACTCTCTTATAGTGGTTGTAGACCGCAACGGACATGACCTTCTTCGCGTGTTCCTGTCCCACAACATACTTATCAAGACTCTCCTTGATCTTGTGGGGAGCGGGAAGGTTCTTGATGTCTATGAGGGGCTTTGCGTTCGGATCCTTTTTCTTAAGCTTCTGCTTATTGGGGATTCCTCCGAAGCCCTGTAGATTTGCAAGATTGACAAAGCCGAATCCGGGAAAAGGAGAACCTGCACCCTTTGAAGCATCCCCTTCGGAATCTCCGGGATCTGATTTCGCGGGATCTCCCATAAGCTTGCGGAGCTCATCTTCCGTCATCACATGTGTTCCGTTCAGCATTCCCTGATAGTCGAACTGGGATACGGTATCCATGGTCTTCTGCATGCAGTCGCTGCAGATGCAGATCCCGCCGGGCATCCTGAACATCTTGCCCGCCTTGCTCTCAGGTCTGCGGCACACAAAGCAAACATCCTCATAAGTATCGGATGAGCCCTTTCCGGCATCTCCGGTCTTCGAAGCATCGCCGTGACCCTCGGTAAGATCGGTTCCTTCGTCCTTCGGAGTATCGCTGCCGGTATCTTTCGTTTCTTCACTTAAAGAACCCCCGGAGGTTTCCGAGGGTTCGTTATCTTCTGTAAAAAATATTTCGTCGTTCATCGGTAATTCCTTTCATGCTTTAAACCACTTTCCATTATAAAGCATGAAAAGCCCGAAAACTATGAATTTTGTATTATTTTACGCATTTTGAGGGATTTTCAGGCACCTTATCGCGTTAAGTACGGCAATGACCATGACCCCGACATCGGCAAATATAGCCATCCACATATTTGCGATACCGAAAGCGCCCAAAATCAGGCACAAAACCTTGATGCCGATGGCAAAAATGATGTTCTCGCGTACGATCCGCAGGCATTTCTTCGATATCTTAATTGCGATTGCGATCCTTGCGGGATCGTCATCCATAAGGACTATATCCGCACTTTCTATCGCGGCATCGGATCCGAGAGCACCCATTGCGATACCGATATCGGCTCTCGAAAGGACGGGAGCATCGTTTATTCCGTCGCCTACGAATGCAAGTTTTTCTTTTCCTTTTTTATCGGAAATGAGCTTTTCGACTTCATCAACCTTATCGCCGGGAAGAAGCCCTGCCCTGTATTCGGTAAGCCCAAGCTCACCTGAGATATTTTCGGCACTTTCCTTACGGTCGCCCGTGAGCATCACAAGCCTTCTGATGCCGGATGCTTTAAGTGCTTCGATTGCCTTTTTCGATGTGGGTTTGAGTGAATCGGAGATCAGTATCATGCCGACATATTTTCTGTCACATGCAACGTGAATGACCGTTCCGGGATAGTCCACCCCGGATATGGGGTCAAATCCGATGCTTTCCATGAGGGCGGAATTTCCGGCATGGATCTCGTTTGATACGGTCCTGACCCTGACACCTTTTCCGGGGATGTTTTCATCCTCTATGAGTTCCTCAATGCTGTTAAGGCCGTTTTCTTCAGCGAACTTCTTTATCGAAAGAGCGATGGGATGATCGGAATATCTTTCCGCAAGCGACGCATAGATCACAAGGTCATCCGCGGTAAAACCTTCCGCAGGAACCACCTTTGTCACTTCGAATGTTCCCTTGGTAAGTGTGCCTGTCTTGTCGAATGCAATGATTCCGGTTTCGGAAAGTGCTTCAAGATAATTGGAACCTTTTACAAGGATTCCGTTTGACGACGCCGCACCGATACCTCCGAAAAAGCTTAACGGTA
>JAGCRJ010000219.1 GCA_017964745.1 Lachnospiraceae bacterium | reverse complement strand
ACCACCTGCGTCATCAGGGGAGTAAGGATACCGAGTATCTGAATAACAAATACCGATAACAGAACCGTGATGAACTGTTTTTTGTATTTTAAAATTGTGGGAATAAACCAGCCGAATCCGAACTTCTTATTACCGATACTACCGCCATCACCGGATGATCTCTTTTTACCGATTATAATGCAGTCGCCGGTAATTCTTTCTTTTAATTCGGAAACAGATATCTTCTCCGGATTTCCTTTATCCGGATCAAGTATCATCCATTTATCAGCCTGATTATTCAGAATGAGAATATATCCGTCATCCTTGCACTTTGCGATGACGGGAACTGTGAGTTTGGAGAAAAGATTTTCTTTGAAAACAGATAATTTTACTTTAAGACCTGCTTCTTTCGCAGATCTGATAATGGTAGCATCAACATCTTTCGTACCCGCAAAAGATGTCTCAAGCTTCTTACTGTCAGCCTTAACACCGAGCATTCTGAACACTACCATAAGGCTGACATATCCGGGATTATTCATTTATGTCCTCATTCCATAAATTGAACGCTTTCTTATGAAAACGTTCCCCCCAAGGACATTTTACTTAACAATTAACTTAACGGCAAATAGTTTTTCATTTTATTACTTTTTTCAAATATTTATTCACCTAAGGCACTTCACGCTCCTATGCAGAAGAAGGGGTGAGGCGGAAAAAGAAAAAGATTCAGTGAATCTTTTTCCCGCCGAACCGACCGAGGAACACGCATGCGTGTTCCGAGATCTGAACCCTCAGGGGCAACGTCACGCTCCTGCGTGACGTAAAAAAGGATACCCTTGGGCTATGCCCAGGGGTATCCTTTTTTCCATCATGCAGAAGAAGGGACTTGAACCCTCAAGAGATTGCTCCCACACGGACCTGAACCGTGCGCGTCTACCAATTCCGCCACTTCTGCAGACAACGATAGGATTTTAAAACAATATCACCTCAATGTCAATAATTGCGTCATCCTATCGTATGCTGACAAGTCATTTTTCGAACTTCCAGTTCTCGAGTTCTATGCACTCACAGGAGAATACGAGATATACATCATGAACTCCCGTGATCTTCTTTTCCATATCAACGGTAAATTCCTCGAAATCCTCGGTAAGGTCGCTTGTTCCGAATACCGCTGTGGGTTCGGAATTTACATCATCAAGAACAACGGAAACCTCTCCGAAGCCCTTGCCGCGAACACTGAGTGTGAATGAGGCTGCTCCCTCGCTTCCGAAATCCGCACCTGCAACCATTACCCAGTTTCCGCTCTCTTCGGATCTTACGATCATATTTCCTGCGGAAAGCTTCATATCCGTAAGAGGCTTTTCTGGATCGTATGCAACAGTCTTAACGCCTGCCATTGATGCAAATGTCGAAGCGGTGGTGAGCTTGTAAGGATCAAAGCATTCAACCTGCTCTACGCCCTTTCTGGTGCCTGTGGAGTGGGTGGGAGCGCCGTCCGCAGTCTGTTCGATCAGATCGACGTTCGTGCTTCTGTATCCGCCGGTAAGATCCATATATTCCTCAAGGATGCGTGAGTGATATGCGATATACCACTTACCCTTGAATTCAAACATGCAGTGATGATTGTTTCCGCCCCTTCCGAAGAACACCTCGGGATTCTTAAGCACGGGGCTTGCGGGTGCAAAGGGACCGTCCGGCTTGTCGGAAACCATTGTTACGATCTCACCCGATGAAAAGCCGTGCTCTTTCTCAGCTTCGGGAGTGACATTGAAATTGGAGCAATATGAATAATAATACTTTCCGTTTATCTTGTTGATACCCGAATCCTCAAAGAGATAAGCAACGTTCTCGATGGGTCTGGGATCCTCGGCAAGACTGATCATATCGTCACCCAGCCTTACGACTCTTGCGGTTCCGGGATTTGATGCCTTGTCATCCGAAGGAATGCCGCCGCCGATATAGAGCCAGCCTGTTCCGTCGTCATCTACGAGGACGGCGGGATCGAAAAGCCATGTTACTGAATCACAGTTTGGAGTATTCCTTGAAACAAGGGGTCCGCCTATGGGATCGATAAAGGGACCGGTGGGACTGTCTGAAGTAAGAACGGCAATACCGTTTCCGCTGTTGGCGAAGTACAGGAAGAACTTATCCTTGCCGTTTATATTCTTCCAGCATGCGGCGGGAGCCCATGAATTGCCTCCCCAGGTTGCTATTCCGTTCTTTCCTGCGGCATATACCTCTCCGTGATCGGTCCAGTTCACAAGATCCGAGGATGAAGCTACGCTTATTGTATCGATCTTCTGGTATGTATTGTCGGTAAGTTTACCCGCATCATCGTAGGTCAGGATGTCACAGGTCATATACATATAGACTCTGTCCTTATAGACCATTGCGAAGGGATCAGCACCGAAGCGCTGGGTCATTATCGGATTGTGATCACCCTGGGGCTTGAAACTCTTTTTAATATCCATTACCGCTCTCCTTTGAAGTTTAAATACTTCAGATATTATATCATAACCAATGAAAAAAGACCCTTCCCGAAAGGGAAGAGTCTTTAAATGATCTCTGTCAGGTCATGGTATCGAAAAGATAACCGTAGGATCCGGAAACACCCGCTCCCGCTCCGTTATAAAGTGAAGCTCTGGTAGCGGCATAATCTGCATTGCTCTGGATCATTGAAGCGGAAACAGAGACACTGTATCCGTATGAGGATTTCTCGGCAAACAGATCCTTGATATCCTTAACATCCGCTGCCTTAAGCTTATCCTCATCGAGCTTAAGCGTTCCGTCATCAGAGGTGCTTATGCCCGCAATGGACATCTTCTCCGAATAACCTCCGTTCATAACGGTAAGATACGATAATCTTCCGGAAATGGAAGCATCATTTATATCGTCTCCCTCTGCGGCTTTCACCATTGAGTTGTAGCTCTTTACGAAGTTCTTGACCGTGGAAAGAAGAAGGTCCTTGTCTTCCTCATCCGCATCCTGAATACTCTTGACCGAGCTCTTTACCGAACCCGCTGCCTCGGAAAGCTTGCTGTAGGAATCCGATACGGTGGATTTTTCCTTAACGGGATTCTTTACATTGGTTATCTTCGAAGCGGTTTCGGACTTTTTATCCGGGTCGGCATAATATGCCTTCATCAGCTTGGAATAAGCTCCGCTCTTGACCAATCCGTAGTCCTTGAGCCAGCTCATCGAATTGAACGAATCATTCTTAGCCGATATTCCGGAAAAAAGAAAGCTT
>JAGCRJ010000218.1 GCA_017964745.1 Lachnospiraceae bacterium | reverse complement strand
TAGGTGTAAGACCCGAAGAGGCCGTGTATATCGGCGATTCCGATGTGGACATCGCCACGGCGAAAAACGCCGGACTGGGGGGAGTATTTGTGGATTACGGGTTTCGGTCCAGAGACTTTCTGATCCGAAACGGAGGGCAGGAGTACGGCACCATCGTCTCCACCACCCGGGAGGCCGGGGATGTCATCCTCGGAGCCTGATCCGCAGTTACCTGCCGACACGTTCCCCGGCAGCCAAAGCCGGAGAACATCGAGAATAGAACAGAGGAGAATATTATGGCTGACAAGAAAATGGTCGAAGAAATCACATCCATGGACGAAGATTTCGCCCAGTGGTACACGGACATCGTCCGGAAGGCTGAGCTGGTGGACTACACCAGCGTCAAGGGATGCATGGTCATCAAGCCCGCCGGATATGCCATTTGGGAACTGATCCAGCAGCAGTTGGACCAGCGCTTCAAGGAGGCGGGAGTACAGAACGTCTACCTGCCCATGTTCATCCCCGAGTCCCTGCTCCAGAAGGAGAAGGATCACGTGGAAGGCTTCGCACCCGAGGTGGCCTGGGTCACCCACGGCGGTCTGGAGCCCCTGCAGGAGAGAATGTGTGTCCGCCCCACTTCCGAGACTCTTTTCTGTGATTTTTACAAGAATGATATCCACTCCTACCGCGATCTGCCCAGAGTCTACAACCAGTGGTGCTCCGTTGTACGCTGGGAGAAGGAGACCAGGCCTTTCCTCCGCTCCAGAGAATTCCTCTGGCAGGAAGGACATACCGCTCACGCTACCGCTGAGGAAGCTGAGGCAAGAACTGTACAGATGCTGAATGTTTATGCGGATTTCCTTGAGGAGGTACTCGCTATCCCCGTCATCAAGGGACAGAAGACCGAGAAGGAGAAGTTCGCGGGCGCCGAGGCTACATATACCGTTGAAGCTCTCATGCACGACGGAAAGGCTCTTCAGTCCGGAACCAGCCACAATTTCGGCGACGGCTTCGCCAAGGCATTCGACATCCAGTTTGCCGAGAAGGACAACACATTAAAGTACGTACACCAGACCTCATGGGGCGTTACCACCAGACTCATCGGTGCGCTCATCATGGTACACGGAGACAACGAGGGACTTGTACTTCCTCCCAGGGTTGCTCCCATCCAGCTCTGCATCATCCCCATCCAGCAGAAGAAGGAAGGCGTGCTCGACAAGGCTTACGAACTCAGGGATAAGCTGTCGGGCGTTGCAAGAGTAAAGGTTGACGATACCGACAAGACTCCCGGATGGAAATTCTCCGAGGCGGAGATGAGGGGATATCCCCTTCGTCTCGAGATCGGTCCCAAGGATATCGAAGCGGGCAAGTGCGTTCTCGTCCGCAGGGATACAAGGGAGAAGATCGAGATCTCACTTGATGAGGTTGAAAGCAAAGTAAGCGAACTCCTCGAGACTATTCAGAAGGAGATGCTCGAAAGAGCAAGAGCTCATCGTGATGCCCATACCTACAGCGCAGTCACCTATGATGAGTTCAAGAAGATATTTAACGAAAAGTCCGGCTTCGTAAAGGCTATGTGGTGCGGCTGCAGGGAGTGTGAGGATCAGATCAAGGCAGATCTTTCCGTTACCAGCAGATGCATGCCTTTCGAGCAGGAGAAGCTTTCCGACACATGCGTATGCTGCGGAAAGCCTGCAACCAAGATGGTCTATTGGGGAAGAGCATATTGATTCCCGCATAAAAACTGCATGAACATGATCGTCATCGACCTTGAGTGGAACCAGTCCTCAACAGGGACGGAAGAGACCGTTTCCGGGCTCCCCTTCGAGATAATCGAGATCGGAGCCGTGAAGTACGGTGAGGGCGGAAAGCTCGTCTCGGAATTCAGCGAACTCATCAGACCCAGGGTCTACAAGAAAATGCATAACTACACCAGCAAGCTCGTTCATCTTCAGATGGAGGAGCTTGAAAAAGGTGATCCTTTCGAGAAGGTCGCGGAAAGATTCTTCGAGTGGTGCGGACCGGATTACCTGTTCGTGACATGGGGTCCCGGAGACATCACGGTGCTCCAGCAGAATCTGAAGTTCTTCGAAGTTCCGCTGATCAATGACGGTCCCGTAGCATATCTGGATGCGCAGAAGCTTTTCAACCTCAGTGAGGAAAAGCAGACCAAGAACAGACGCGGGCTCGAATATGCAGTCGATCATTTCGGCATCACGAAGGACATTCCCTTCCACAGGGCATTCAGCGATGCATATTACACCGCCCAGGTTTTAAGGAAGCTCCTTGATAAGGATCCCGAACTGATGAAGTTCGAATCCTTCGATACCACGTTCCCTCCTCTTGATAAAGAGCATGAGGTCAGGGTCATATTCCCGACATATGAGAAATTCATATCCAGGGTATACGAAAACCGTGACAAGGCATTCAAGGACAGGGAGATACTTTCCACAAGATGCTATGTCTGCGGAAAGCGTGCAAAGCGCCGGATCAGATGGTTCTCGATGGGAGACAGAAGATACTACTGCCTCTGCGAATGCGAAGAGCACGGACTGATCAAAGGCAAGATGGTGATGCATCCTGTGACCGATCCCGAAGGCGTATATCTGATCAAGATCCTGCGCCTTGTTAATGAAAAGGAAGCCGCGGTTGTCGAAAAGAGGTTCAATAAGGTCCGCGAGTTCAGGAAGAACAACACTAACGGACGTAAGCCCAAAAAGCCCGGCAAGAACACTTCGGGTCTGATCCCCGAGGATACCGGAGAAGACTGATATCAAAGATTTTTCCGAGGAATTAAAGAAGCTGCCGGATAAACCCGGAGTTTACATCATGCGTGATGCGGATGATGTAATTCTGTACGTCGGAAAAGCGATAAACCTCAGGAACCGTGTCAGAAGCTACTTCAGGAAGAACATAGGACGCGGACCCGCTATCGACAACATGGTGGAGAAGATCGACCGCTTCGAGTTCATTGTCACGGGTTCCGAGCTTGAGGCACTGGTCCTTGAGAATAACCTGATCAAGGAGCATTCACCCAAATACAACACCCTGCTCAAGGATGACAAGACATATCCCTACATCAAGGTGACGGTGGGTGAGAAATACCCGAGGATCCTTTTTTCGAGGATCATGAAAAGGGACAAGTCCAGGTACTTCGGCCCCTACAGCTCGGCAGCGGCCGTCAAGGACACCATTGAGCTTCTGAACAGAATCTTTAAGCTACGCACGTGCAACAGGCATCTTCCCGAGGACATCGGACTCGAAAGGCCCTGCCTGAACTATCACATAAACAGGTGCAGCGGACCCTGCCAGGGATATGTTTCGGAGGAAGAGTATGCGGCTCAGGTTGCGGGTGCACTGGAATTCTTAAACGGCAATTACGGTCCTATCATAAAGGACCTTGAAAATAAGATGAGGGCGGCCTCCGAGGAAATGAAATTCGAGGAAGCGGCCGAGTACAGGGATCTGGCGGAGTCCGTAAGGAGCGTCGCACAGAAGCAGAAGATCACGGGAAATGTCGGAACCGACAGGGATGTCATAGGCATGAGCCGCGACGGCGAAGATATCGTAATGCAGATCTTCTTCGTAAGGGACGGAAAGCTGATCGGTCGCGAGCACTACCACATGACCGACTCACTCATGGAATCGGACAGCGAAGTCACGGGCGGATTCCTGAAGCAGTTCTATTCCGGAACGAGCTTTATCCCGAGGGAGATAATGATAAGGAATGCTCCCGAGGATGCGGAGCTTATCGAAGGATGGCTTTCGGAAAAGAGTTCGCACAAGGTTGTTCTCTTTACTCCGAAGATAGGCACCAAGGAAAAGCTTCTTGAGATGAGCGAGGAAAATGCACGTATCATCCTCCACAACGATGCCGAGAAACTTAAACAGGAAGAAGCACGCACATCGGGTGCGGTACGTGAGATAGAAGACATACTGGGGATGGAAGGCCTGGACAGAATGGAGGCTTTCGATATCTCCAATACCAACGGTTTCGAGAATGTCGCTTCGATGGTAGTATACGAAAACGGAAGTCCCAAGAGAAGCGATTACAGGAAGTTTAAGATAAAGTCGGTCGAAGGTCCCGATGATTACGCCTGTATGAAGGAGGCACTTACCAGACGCTTTACCCACGGAATGGAGGAAGCGGAAAGGCTTAAAGCAAGTGAAGAGGGAACCGGTGTTTCCTTTTCGCACATGCCCGATCTCCTTCTTATGGACGGAGGAAGAGGACAGGTCAACATCGCACTTGAGGTGCTCGGAGAGCTTGGACTTGAGATACCCGTATGCGGAATGGTCAAGGATGACAGGCATCGCACGAGGGGACTGTACTTTAACAATGTCGAGCTCCCGATAGATACCCACTCCGAAGGCTTCAAGCTGATCACGAGGATCCAGGATGAAGCGCACAGATTCGCGATAGAGTATCACAGGTCGCTCAGGGCCAAGACCCAGACGAAGTCGCTCCTGGATGATATCCCGGGAGTCGGACCGTCCCGAAAGAAAGCTCTTATGAAGAAGTTCAGGAGCATTTCGGAGATAGCGGATGCGACGGCGGAGGAACTTTCCGCAATGCCGGAGATACCGGCGGACGTCGCGGAGCAGATAGTTTCTTTCTTTAAGGATTTCAGAGAGAAAAATTAAGATTTATATCTTTCATATATGGAGGCAACATGCAAAAGATTGGTTTTGATTCCGCTAAATACTTAGAGCTTCAGTCGGCTCACATAAGAGAGAGGATCTCGAGATTCGGAAAACTCTATCTCGAATTCGGCGGAAAGCTTTATGACGATTATCACGCATCAAGGGTTCTTCCCGGATTTGCGCCCAACAATAAGCTCCTTATGCTCGAGCAGCTCAAGGATCAGGCGGAGATAGTCATCGTTATAAGCGCGGATGCGATCGAGCAGAACAAGGTAAGAGGCGATCTCGGCATCACCTATGACCAGGATGTTCTCCGTCTCGTCAAGGTATTCAGGGAACTCGGATTCCTTGTTTCAAGCATCGTCATAACCAAGTATTCAGGCCAGCCCGCTGCAGACCGTTTCAGACAGCTTCTTGATTCACACGAGCTCAAGAGCTATCTCCACTATCCCATCGACGGCTATCCTTCGAACATTCCCCTTATCGTATCCGACGAGGGCTACGGCAAGAATGATTTCGTGGAGACAACAAGACCCCTCGTAGTCGTTACCGCACCCGGACCCGGAAGCGGCAAGATGGCTACCTGTCTTTCCCAGCTCTATCATGAGCACAAGAGAGGCGTCAATGCGGGTTATGCGAAGTTTGAGACCTTCCCCATCTGGAACCTCCCCCTTCGCCATCCCGTCAACATCGCATACGAAGCGGCTACCGCAGACCTTGACGATGTCAACATGATCGATCCCTTCCATCTCGAAGCTTACGGCGAGACGACCGTTAACTATAACCGTGATGTTGAGATCTTCCCCGTTCTTACCGCTCTTTTCGATGCGATATTCGGTGAGTGCCCTTACAAGAGCCCCACTGATATGGGCGTTAACATGGCCGGCAATGCGATCACCGACGATGAAGCGTGCCGTGAGGCTTCATGTCAGGAGATCCTGAGAAGATATTACGCATCGGCTGTTGCGGTTAAGAAGGGCGATGCTCCCAAGGCAGAGCTTTTCAAGCAGGAACTCCTTTTAAAGCAGGCGGGCATCACTCCCGAGGACAGAAGGGTGGTGGGCGCAGCACTCGAAAGAGCGGCAGAGAGCGGAACTCCCGCAGCTGCGATCGAGCTTCCCGACGGACAGATCGTCACCGGACGTACCAATCCCCTCCTCGGAGCGGCAGCGTCCGCACTCCTCAATACCATCAAGGTACTTGCGGGTATCCCTCATGAAGTAAAGGTCATGAGTGAGGAGACCCTTATTCCCATAACCACTCTGAAGACGAGCTATATGGGAGCACATAACCCCAGACTTCATACCGATGAGATGCTCATAGCACTTTCGAGCTCCGCATCGGCCAACCCTCTTGCAAAGGCCGCACTTGAGAGCCTTCCCGGACTTAAGGGTGCAGAGGCTCATTCCTCCGTTATCCTTTCAAGGGTTGACGAGAATGTATACCGCAAACTCGGCATCAGGCTTACCTGCACGCCCGAGTATGAGAGAGGCAAGGATTTCGTATAAGGTTATATTTCCTTAAGCCTTTCTTAAGCATATTTACGGTATTTTTACTTGTGAAGTTCGGTATGTTATAGTAAAAGATAGTGTAAATACAGTGTTTTTAGGCTGTCGCGGGTACGCGGCACGGAGATTTTTACTTTGGAAAACAATCAGCAGAACCAGAATAACAAGAGACCAACAGGCGGCAGGAACAATTCCTGGATGATGATCCTCGCCGCACTGTGCACCGTTGTCGTGATCTTTCTTTTCTACAACATGATCTTCGGAGGCAACGGCTCGACACAGACCAAGGAATATACAGAGTTCCTTGACGATCTCGAGCAGGACAGGGTTGAGGCGGTCGAACTTGATGCGGAGAATGCGGAGCTTACCGTAACGCTCAAGATGGATGCCATCCTTCAGGATTCGGATACCGAAAGTCCCGGAGCGGATACCTCCAAGCTCGAGCAGTATGCATACCTTATCCAGATCCAGAACGAGAGAGTCTACACCACAAGGCTCATGGAATCCATGGATAACCTCATGGAAAGGCTCGAAGCACACGGTGTATCCGGACAGAGGATCGTAAGCTCTTCGTCGGGACTTCTTACCGAGATATTCGTGGGAGTCGTTCTTCCCGTTATCCTCCTCTGGCTCCTCGCATCATTCCTTATGAGAAGGATGGGCGGAAGCGGCGGTCCCATGGGCGTCGGAAAGAGCAATGCGAAGGTATACGTACAGAAGGAGACCGGAGTCACATTCAAGGATGTGGCGGGTGAGGACGAAGCGAAGGAATCCCTCGTCGAGGTCGTTGATTTCCTCCACAATCCCGGTAAATATTCGGGCATCGGTGCAAGACTTCCCAAGGGCGCACTTCTCGTAGGCCCTCCCGGAACAGGTAAGACCCTTCTTGCCAAGGCTGTTGCGGGCGAAGCACATGTTCCCTTCTTTTCACTGACAGGTTCCGATTTCATCGAGCTCTACGTCGGTGTCGGTGCATCGAGAGTAAGGGACCTTTTCAAGGAAGCTACCAAGAACGCACCCTGCATCATCTTCATCGATGAGATCGATGCGATAGGAAGAAGCCGTGATTCCAAGTACGGCGGCGGAAACGAAGAAAGAGAACAGACCCTGAACCAGCTTCTGTCCGAGATGGACGGATTCGATTCATCAAAGGGTATCCTGATACTCGGTGCGACAAACCGTCCCGAGATACTTGATAAGGCACTCTTGAGACCCGGACGTTTCGACAGGCGTATCATCGTAGATAAGCCCGATCTTAAGGGAAGAGTCGAGATTCTCAAGGTTCATGCCAAGGACGTCAAGATGGATGAGAGCGTGGATCTCGATGCCATCGCACTTGCGACCAGCGGTGCCGTAGGTTCGGACCTTGCTAACATGATCAACGAAGCTGCGATCAACGCGGTCAAGGAAGGCAGGGAGTATGTCTGCCAGAAGGACCTTTTCAATGCCGTCGAGCAGGTTCTCGTAGGTAAGGAAAAGAAGGACCGTATCATGAGCGCCGAGGAAAGGAAGATCGTTTCCTATCACGAGGTCGGACATGCGCTCATCACCGCGCTCCAGAAAAACTCTGAGCCCGTCCAGAAGATCACCATCGTTCCCAGGACTATGGGAGCACTCGGATATGTAATGCAGGTTCCTGAGGAAGAGAAGTACTTAAATTCCAAGGAAGAGCTTGAGAATATGATAGTATCCGCACTCGGCGGACGTGCCGCGGAGGAGATCGTATTCGGAAATGTAACGACCGGCGCCGCCAACGATATCGAAAAGGCTACCTCGATCGCCAAGAATATGATCACCCGTTTCGGTATGAGCGAAAGATTCGGACTTGCGGGATTTGCAACCGTTGAGAGCCAGTATCTCGAGGGACGCACATCACTCAACTGCTCCGATCAGACAGCTGCTGCAATAGACGAAGAAGTCGTCAAGATGCTCAAAAAGGCTTATGACAAGGCCAAGGAGATGCTCCGGGGCGACCGCGAGCTGATGGATAAGCTTGCCGCTTACCTCATCGAAAAAGAGACCATCACCGGCAAGGAGTTCATGCAGATCTTCCGCAAGGAGAAGGGAATTCCCGAGCCCGCAGAGGAAGAGAAGAAGCCTGCTTCCGAAGAGTCATCCGAAAAGGCTGAGGAGTCCGGTGCGGATTCCGCCGGCAAGGCCGATGCATCGGCAGACAGTGACAGCAAAGATGAAGCCGGAGAAAAAGCGGAGGAGACTGCCGCGGACGGTGACGTTACCGCGGAGGATGCCGCAAAGGGCATCGATGAGCTTCCGCCTGACGGAGGTCCCGACGTAGGAATCTTTTCAAATCATTCAATCTGATAAATGCAGAGGAAGAACAGCTTCTACAGTAAAATAAGAAAAATAGGGGGCGGGGTATTTACTCTGCCTCTTGTTATTATCCTGCTGCTTTCATTCCCGATGCAGGTAATGGCATCGGAAGCGGTTCCGTCCGAATATACGGTAAACTGGCCCAAGGCACCCGAGACGAACGGCAGATCCGTGATACTCATGGAAGAGTCGACAGGCGTTGTGCTGTATGCGAAGAACATTCACGAAAAATGCTATCCCGCAGCACTTACCGCTGTCATGACGAGCATGCTCGCCGCGGAAAACTGTGACCTTGACGAACGTGTTGAGTTTTCGACCGCTGCCGTAAGGGATGTTCCTTCGGGTGTCGTCAATATCGCGATAGATCCCGGTGAGTCCCTTACCGTGAGCGAATGCCTTCAGGCGATACTGATAAGGGGTGCGGCAGAGTGCGGCTTTGCTCTTGCCGAGCACGTGGGCGGAGGATCGAGGGATTCGTTCGTTGCAATGATGAATTCGAGGGCTGCGGCGCTCGGATGCAAGGAGACTTCCTTTGCCAATCCCGTGGGACTTCATTCCGAAGACCACTACACTACCGCATACGACATGGCTCTGATCGGAAGGGACTTTTTCGATAACGAGCTTTTATGCAAATACTCGCTCCAGAAGAACCTCCACCTTTATCCCACCGAATTCCAGAAGGATGAGATCATAGAGCACAACGGAAACAGGATGGCTATAGGCGGTACCTATGAATATCCGTATCTGATAGGCGCGAGAACGGGATATACCGAGGAAGCCGGATACTGTCTCATCGCCGGTGCGGAAAAGGACGGAATGAAGCTGATCGTCGTCATACTCGATGACGGAAACGAGGAAAGATACGAGGATGCGATCAATCTGTTCAATTACGGATTTTCCGATTTTGCGCTTGTGAACGCATCCGAAAATGAGAAGTCATACAATGTCGGCTCGGGTGTCGGATCCTACGAAACCACCGATATAATGGGCGATTCGAGGCCCATGCTCTCTCTGGACAAGAAGGATTACGTGGTTCTTCCTCTGACTGTGGAATTTACGGATCTTCAGAGCAGGATCACCTATGAGAACGTTCCCGAAAGCGAAGCCGCCAGGATAATCTATTCATACCAGGGAGTTTATCTCGGAAAATGCTCGATACTTTTCGGTGAACCTTCGGATGCTTATGATTTCAGCACTGCAGCTCCCGAGACGGCTCCCGAAGAGGAAAAGCCCGGCAAGACATTCGTCTTCATCAACATTGCCAAGGTCGCGAAGATAAGTGCCGTTATCGCAGCGGGCCTCGGGCTTATATATCTGATCGGAAAGCAGTACAAAAAATACAGAAAGGTACACCCCAACTGGAGAAGACAGTACAGAAAAGAACGTAAGAAGAGCATCTTCGCCGGAAGGAGTTTCAGAAAACCGAAATGAGACTTAAGAATGTTCCCGGATGCAGGGAAAGGATCGCAGACAGCGAATATGTGATCCCCGAGGAGGAGCTGGTTCAGACCGCGGGGAAGTGGAACGAAAGGTTTGAAAAGCCCGCTCCCATCCGTATCGAGATAGGTATGGGAAAGGGACGTTTCCTGCACGAGCTGGCGCTGCAAAACCCTGACATCAATTACATCGGAATAGAGAAATACTCCGCGGTCCTTCTTCGTGCGGTGCAGAAGATGGAGGAGGATCCGAAGCCAAACCTTCGATTTGTAAGGATGGATGCGGAAACGATCGCGGATGTTTTCGCACCGGGTGAGGTCGACAGGATCTATCTTAATTTCTCGGATCCCTGGCCCAAGGACAGACATGCAAAAAGACGTCTTCCTTCTCGCGAATTCCTGGCAAGATATGATAAGATATTAGTTGACGGCGGAAGGATAGAATTCAAGACCGACAACCGTGTTCTTTTTGACTGGGCAGTCGAACAGCTGGAGGATACGAAGTGGAAGGCGGATCTTATAACCTGCGATCTTCACGCCGATCCCGCCCTTCTAGAGGGCAACGTTATGACCGAATACGAAGAGAGATTCTCTTCGATGGGTAACCCGATATGTAAATATATTATCAGCAGGAAATGAAAGGAGAGACTATGGCACTCGAAGTAAACCTTGAGAATTTTGAAAAAGAAGTACTTGAATCCTCACTCCCCGTACTCGTTGACTTTTTTGCAGACTGGTGCGGTCCCTGCAAGATGATGTCTCCCGTCGTCGATCAGATCGGCGAGGAGATGAGCGCGCAGATCAAGGTCTGCAAATGCAATATCGATGATAACGATGCCATTGCCGAAAAGTATGACATCATGAGCATTCCGAATTTCATTCTTTTCAAGGACGGAAAGCCCGCAGCAAACCAGGTCGGAGCAGTCAGCCCCGATCAGTTTAAAAAATGGATCGAGGAGAACATCTGATGGCAAGTGTCAAACTGACCAAAGTTATCGAGAGGATGAATCTTACGAATCTCACTCCCGAGGTGGACGTAACAAGGATCCGGATCACGCAGCCCGATATCAACAGGCCCGCACTTCAGATAGCCGGGTACTTTGAGTATTTCGACCCTTCGCGTATCCAGATAATCGGATACGTCGAGTATTCCTATATGGAAAGTGCTCTGGATGACGAGCAGAAGTTCGAGGCATACGATAAGTTCCTCGAGCATCCCATGCCCGCGATCATCTTCTGCAGGGGACTTAAGCCCAACGAGATCTTCATGGAGCTTGCGAAGAAGTACAGGATCCCCGTACTCCTTACCAATGAAGCGACATCGGGATTCACCGCGGATCTTATCAGATGGCTCAACGAACAGCTGGCACCCATGATCAGCGTTCACGGCGTTCTGGTTGACTGTTACGGTGAAGGCGTCCTGATAACGGGCGAGAGCGGAATCGGTAAATCCGAGGCGGCTCTGGAGCTCATCAAGAGAGGACACCGTCTTGTCACGGACGATGCGGTCGAGCTCAGGAAGCTTTCGGATACGCTCCTTGTGGGAAGCGCTCCCGATATCACCAAGCATTTCATAGAGCTCAGAGGTATCGGCATCGTTGATGTGAAGGCACTGTTCGGTGCATCGAGCGTCAAGGACCAGCAGCAGGTCGATCTTGTCATCAGGCTTGAGGACTGGAACAAGGATAAGGATTACGACAGGCTCGGACTTGAAGAAAACTACATCGAGTATCTCGGAGTCAGGGTGGTTTGCCATAACATTCCCGTAAGACCCGGCCGTAACCTTGCAGTCATATGCGAGACCGCAGCGGTCAACTACCGTCAGAAGCAGATGGGTTACAATGCGACCGAGGAACTTTATAAGAGAGTCCAGGCTTCCCTTGCGAAGAAACATGCAGAGGAAGAGGAGGGAGAAGAATAAGCATCATGAAATACGTATTTGGAGCAGACATAGGCGGAACCACCGTAAAACTCGGACTTTTTGACGATCAGATCAACCTGATCGATAAGTGGGAGATCCCCACCGATAAGACCGACAAGGGTAAGAACATTGTCAGAGATGTATGCGCAAGCATTCTTGCCAAGATGCAGGAAAAGGGCATCGACAAGGCAGACTGCATCGGTGTCGGAGTCGGCGCTCCCGGAGCGGTTGACGAAGACGGTGTCATGACCGGCGGTGCGGTAAACCTCGGATGGGATGTTTTCAATCTCAGGACCGCAATGGAAGAAAAGCTCGGCGGCATCAAAGTCATCGCGGGAAATGACGCGAATGTCGCAGCTTACGGTGAGATGATGAAGGGCGGCGGAAAGGGACATAAGAATGTCGTAGCCGTAACCCTTGGAACAGGCGTAGGCGGCGGTGTCATAATCGGCGGAAAGCTTATCACCGGAGCTACCGGAGCGGCCGGAGAGATAGGTCATATCAGGGTTGCGGACGGCGAGGAAGAAAAGTGCAACTGCGGACACACGGGATGTCTCGAGCAGTATGCATCCGCAACAGGTATCGCTCGTCTTGCAAGAAGAAGACTTGCCAAGGATGACAAGGCAACCTCTTTAAGGAATGTAGAAAACCTCGATGCAAAGGCTGTATTCGATGCGGTCAAGGCAGGTGATGAGGTTGCGATCGAGATTGCTGAGGAGTTCGGAAGCTATCTCGGAAAGGGACTTGCATCTGTTGCCGATGTCGTCAATCCCGAGATCTTCGTTATCGGCGGCGGTGTATCCAAGGCCGGAGAGATCCTTCTTTCCTTTGTCGCACCCGAATTTGTAAAATATGTATTCCCTCCCTGCAAGGGCGCCCGGTTTGCCCTCGCAACTCTCGGAAACGATGCGGGCATCTACGGATGTGCCGGAATGTTATTATCCGATATTTAAGAAAAACTCAGTTTATAGTATAGTATTAGGGAAACCGAGTGCACCCGAAAGGGTGCGGAGAGGAGTTTTTTTATGACCGGAAAGGAAATAGCGGCACTTTTATCAGAACATCTCGATGAAAGATATGTCCATCCGGATTCTCCGATGTCCGATTGTTGTTCTTTCAGGACCGGAGGAAACGCACTCTGTATCGTGGAAGTGCACAATGTTGAGGAGCTCAGAAAGGTCCTCACATGTGTCAGGAAGAAATTTCTTCCCTATTCAATACTTGGAAACGGAACCAATATCCTTGTTGAAGACGAAGGATATTCGGGCGTATGTATAATGCTCCAGGGTGAATTCACCAAGGTGGATGTCACCGGATACGAAGTTACCGCAGGCGGCGGTGCATCACTTGCTGCGGCAGG
>JAGCRJ010000217.1 GCA_017964745.1 Lachnospiraceae bacterium | reverse complement strand
TGGCGGAGTACGGATCTTGCCATCCTCTTGACATCATCGGGCACGACATAGGTTCTTCCGTTAAGGAGAGCTGTTGCCTTGGCGGTCTTAAGGAATGCGATGGATGCTCTGGGGCTCGCTCCCATCTTCACGTAAGCCGCGGTCTTCTCGCCGAGAAGTCTTGCGGGGCCTCTTGTTGCGGTAACTATCGCGGAGATATACCACTTGATGCTCTCGTCTGCGTAAACCTTTTCTGTTATATCCTGAAGCCTGTCGATATCACTTATGTTCATAACGGCAGGTCTCTTTTCGAATGCATGATTCTCTATCCTGTTAAGTATCTCAACCTCATCGGCTGCGATCGGGTAGGAAATGACTTCCTTGATCATGAAACGGTCCGTCTGGGCTTCGGAAAGGGGATATGTTCCCTCCTGCTCTATCGGGTTCTGGGTTGCGATGACTATGAATACATCCTCTGGCATACGATAGGTCTGGGTTCCGATCGTGACCTGATGCTCCTGCATGGCTTCGAGCATTGCGGACTGGGTCTTTGCAGAGGATCTGTTGACCTCATCGAGAAGAACAAAGTTGGCAAATACGGGACCGAGCACGGTATCAAACTGTGAAGTCTGTCTGTTATATACCTGGGTTCCTATGATATCTCCGGGAAGAAGGTCCGGAGTGCACTGGATCCTGGAAAACTTACCGTCAACCGCTTCGGCGATAGCCTTGGCTGCGGTGGTCTTCGCAAGTCCGGGAACAGATTCGATCAGAACGTGGCCGTCCGCAAGGATAGCCGTAAGAAGTGATGTCTCGAGTTCTTTTTGTCCGACGACAACATTTTCGAAGTATTGTGCCAGCTTTCCGATCATCTCGCGGCTGTATTCAAATTCTTCCTGTGTTACCTTGGACTGGTTAGTATCGTAAGCCATTCTCTTTCCCTTTCAGAAATTATTATTTGACCTTCGGGCCAACATTAGTATTTTACCACAAAATCGCCTGTTTTTGGACAATTCATCCCCTCACAATAAATAAGACGCAGGCTTATGGGCCTGCGTCACAAAAATCTCCGTATAATTACAGCTTTTGGTTAAATCCGGTCTTATCCGCGCTGCTGTAGCCTGCATTTTCGTAGAATCTCAGGGTTTCGGGCTTTTTGGAGCCTGTCATTAACATAATCTTGTAGCAGTTTTCCCGCTTTGCTATCTCCCTCGCATAGTTAAGGCAGTCCGTAGCATAGCCCTTTCCGCGATAGTCCGCATGTGTGACCACATATTCGACCAGGGCAAACGGCCTTACATTATGAGTGAGATTCGGAATGATGATGCATGAACAGGACGATACGATCTTCCCGTCTATCTCCTTAACCACGATGTGGTAATCGGGATCCGAGATCATCTTGTCCCACATCTTCGCCAGGTTATCATCATGCTCCGGTATGGATGTCTCATGCAGGTGCAGATACAGCTCCAGCATCCCGTCCAGGTCTTCGTAAACAGCTTCCCTTATCATATGTCCTTAACCTCTCCGTTCTTAAACTGGGCGTAGAAAAATCCAAGTACGTCATCCTCTAAGTACTTCTCGCAGGCGGCGGTATCCTTCGCCTCATTAAGTATTAGGTACTTACCGGTTTCGCTCACGGGTTCCCACTCGGAAAGGAATGCGATATCCATCTCATCAACTATGGGATCTCCGTCAAGGCCTTCATTTTCATTAAGCTCTTTTGCGAGCACTCCATCCTTAAGGAGCCTGAACTCAAGCACCGTACCCATGATCCCCTCTGCAATCAGGACTTCAAATTCATATTCGGGGCCGAGCTTTTCCTTCACAGAACGGTTCAGAAATGCCCCGACACTTTCCTTGCAGGCAGCCGCTATTTCCCTGACGGTCTCGATCGAAGCCTCCCCGGTTTCATCAGCCTTCGTCAGGTAAGGAATCCCGTATTTCTTTATCATCTCTCCGAATTCGGGATAGAACATGACAATACCCGGATCTGACACCTTCTTACACTTGCCATTACTCAGATAAAAGAAGACATCGCCGCCATCTACAAATTCGATTCTCTCGATATCCTCATATTTAACTTTGACCGTCTTTCCAAAAAGGAACGAAACAGGCGGCTTTGAGACAAATTGATCCTCTTCAAAATATACCAAGTGGTCATTCCTCCGTTATAAAGTGTCTATAAGCTTCTCACATTCTTCGGTATCGATACAGTCAATTGCGTGCAGGAGCTTATCTATCTTATCCTTCAGTTCATCACTATAAGAATACTTTCTGAGTTCACCTGCGACCGCCTCCATGGCATCCATATCCAGGTCTTCACAAGCCGTGCGAAGGAGTCCAAGCTGCTCTTTAAGGATATCAACACCTATAAGCGGTTTCTCTTCATCAGATTCGGTCTTAGGATAATACGCTGAAAGGTCATCAAGGAGCTTACTGTAAAACTCAAGCATAGGTGCGGTCTTCTTGCGGATTGTATCCGTATCCTTAGCTTTACCTGCCTTTTCGAGTTCCTCGGCAAGATCACCCAGATTCATAGCTCCTATCTGCCTGGAGCTGCTCTTTAGGGCATGAACCCTTATGGTATAGTCCTCAATATCATCCGTATCGAATGCTTTCTTAATGCCGTCATATTTCTCCGCACCGAAGCGGAAATATTCTTCAACTATCTTGTTGTAGAGAGCAGCAGAACCAAGCGCCTTGATTGCCGAATCGCTGTCCAGGCCATCGAAACCGAGGATCGGAGCAGAGTCTTCTTCCGAGACAGTTGCAGCCACCGCACCCTTGCAGATCTTCCCCTTCGGAAGCCACTTCTTGAGTTTGGAAGTGATCTCCCTGAGCTCTACAGGCTTGGCAACGAAATCATTCATGCCCGCTTCGGCAAATGCTTCCCTTGCGCTTTCCATGACATTGGCGGACAGAGCGATTATTACAAGGTGCTGCTTATCGGGAGGAAGGAGCTGTCTGATGATCTTCGTGGTATCCACTCCGTCAAGGCCCGGCATCATGTGATCCATGAAGACGATATCATAATCACCTGCCGTAACCTTCTCTATCGCTTCCTGACCGCTCATCGCAGAATCGATATTAACCTTAAGAGGCGAGAGCAGCCCTTCCGTAACCGTAATGTTGATCGCATTGTCATCAACAACAAGTATTCTCGCATCCGGAGCGGTAAAGTCTACAACAAAACCGTCTTCCGTCTCAGAGGAACTTATCGCATCATCGGCATTATCATTAAGAACCCTGACCATACCGAGTGTGGAGACAGGTCTTCTGATCGTATGAACGTTCGGAAGATCCGGCACAAAATCGGAATTGAAATCAACCAGGACGATACCGCTGACCGAAGGATGACCCTTGAAGAATTCTCTTACGTCATCCGTATACTTGCCATATACCAGGAAGATATAATCCTGCTTTCCGGAAGGCTTGTACTCATCAATCGAAGTGATAACCTCATTCTCGACATCCAACTTCTGCATCTCATCTCCGAATATCATGCGGAGCTTATCTTCACTGTATATACCGACAGCCTTCTTACGGTCTGCATTTTCAATCACAAGATCTCTGGACGCATCAACAACCTTCTGCTTAATGGTAAACCAGAAATCGGAGCCTTCTCCGTACGAGCTGTTTACGCCCATTTCACCGCCCATGGATTTAACAAGCCTCTGTGATATGGCAAGTCCGAGACCGGTACCTTCCACGGAGCGGTTTCTCCTGGAATCAACCTGTGAAAAGCTGGTAAAGAGCTTATCCATATCTTCCTGCTTGATACCTATACCGGTATCTTTTATGTGATAAGTAAGTTTTACCAGATCATCCCCCGTATATTCGCAGGTAAGCTTTATGCTGACACTGCCCTCACGGGTAAATTTGATGGCGTTGGTTGCGAGATTGATCAGAACCTGTCTGATCCTCATCGCATCACCGTACAGGGTATGCGGGATATCAGGGTCCACTACCATGTATAGCTCGAGGTTCTTCGCTCCGATCCTTGTGGCCAGGATATTAGCCACATCATTGAGCTCGCTCGTGGGCTGATATTTCTCCGGAACGATCTCCATCTTGCCGGATTCGATCTTGGAATAATCCAAGATGTCATTGATGATGTTAAGAAGGCTTCTCCCGGATTTCTGGATCTGCGTGACAGCATCACGCGCAGTCGCGGACAGTTCCTCACGGGATGCGATCTCCGCCATTCCTATGACCGCATTCATGGGAGTGCGGATCTCATGGGACATGTTTGCAAGGAAATCAGACTTCATTCTTGCAGCTCTTTCAAGCTCGACATTCATCGCATCCATATCATTGATGTTGTCGATGATCCTTACCTGCATGTCATGAACACTGTCATACAGCTCGTCTATTTCATCGTTATCCCTATCCGGTGCATGTAAAACTCCTGCGTCATCATAGTCCTGCACAGGTGCGGGGTTGAATTTCTTAAGCTCGTCCGTAAGTCCGGAGACTCTTCTGACCATAAATCTGTCCAGTAAGAATCCCGAAAGAACAACCATCAGAAGTGTAAGTACGACAGCGCCGATCAGTATATAGAAAAAGTAAGTCCGCCTTTCCTGCATGACCCCATCCATACCGATGTCGCATCCGATCTGGCCGACAACAGTACCATCTTCCAGGAACATCGGAACATAGGCGGAACACAGCCAGCCCCATTCGCCGTTGGAAATGGTGGGCTCAATCCTCTGAGTCGCATCAATGCCTGCAAACTCCGGTTCGCTCTCGATAAAGCTTCCCGCCACATAAGTCGGATTGGTGGAGTCATCCATTATGTACATGTCGATATTGCCACCGGTCTCGTTTCTGGCAAGGATATAGGTATATTCGATCGCATCCATGCTTTCGATATAGCTGTCGATCATATCCCTGGTATGTTTGAAGGGATCCCAAAGTCCCTGCTCACGAAGGTAGTCTTCCACCTCCTGCTCATTGTCCGTTTCCTCGGCATGAGCTCTCACTGCCTGATATTCATCCGATTCTTCAACCCTCCGGATCTCCATCAGCATTTCCGGATCCACCATCATGGCGAAATTTTCGGCACAGTCCATCGTGAGATTCCTGTAATAATCATCGATGATATTCGCACTGATCCTATAGGACAGTACAGCCGTGCCAAAAGCCACCATCAGAATCGTGACGGTGTTTAAGATGAACATCTTGCGTCTCAGACTAATCCGCAGCTTGCCCTTCCTCATATTAAGTTCCCCCTCAAAAAATAACCAGAAAACTCAGGTCCTGACCTTCCCGGCCAGAATAAGTGCCGCGACCACAATGTACACAATGTTCATACATATGATGGCCACCAGCGTCGGTCTCCAGAATCCCGCAAAAGAAAAAATAAATTCAGTCAGCAGATACATCCATCCGGCTGATAAGGAGCTGAGGATCATGGATATGATAGCCATAACCGTCTTCGCCGTACCCTTGGGGCTTACGAAAAGAAAAACCTCAAAAAAGGCAAATCCCCAGCATTCCGTAAACAGACTGAAGGTTCCGGCAAACAATCCGGACACAATATCCATGATCCCGTGAATGCCGTTTATCCAGTTCACGTCTATGGTCCATAGAACATAATAAACGATGATAGGAATGAACTTAACAAAGATATTCAGTTTTACAGACTTATCTTTATTCACTATCAAAAAACACTCCTGTACATTTCCGATTTCTTATATGCTATATGTAGAATGACTGCCCCCACCACATCAAGAACGAAGAAAAAGCTGAATACTATTCCCAGAACAAAAAGCTTCTTGGGACATCCCTTGTATAATCTCACTTCGATCAAAGTAAAGATCACATCCGGAAGACTTGTCATAAGGACAACAAGATAAGTCAGGAATCCTCCTATCAGTGCAACGAACGGAGTCGCAACTATCAGGAAAGGATTAAGCGTCCCCAGGAAAAGAAATACCCAGAAAAGGAAATTCAGGATAAAGAAAGGGATCATCATGAACTTGAGCACCATGGAAAACACCGTTGCCGGAGCTTCCTTCCTGACTCCCGCAATTATCGCAAGTATCAGGCCTATAATCCCAAATAATCCGCCAAATAATATGCACGCAAGAACAAACCCTCCGCCAATATCCGTGCCGGATTCACCCCTGAGCGCAAATCTCAAAGGCAATAACACTGCGATCTGCATCGCATACATCGAAAGTGCACCGAGAAGTATGAATATTTTCGAGGCAGTTATAAGTGTCTTCTTCATATATCAGAAATTATTCCCGTTCCATCCCCAGTCAGATGTAGCGGAGTATTTAACATAAATGTGATCTGCAGCGATACCCAGAACCTCACCGAAGATCTTCGTCATCTCCGCAGTCAGCTTAGAAAAAGCACCGCTGTTAGCAGATCCGTATACGCTCACCTCAATGAATGCAATAGGCTGACTGTTATCTCCCCTGAAATAAAGATGATACTCATCCTCAAATCCGGTCATAAGCCAGCTCTCGCTCTTTCCGGGGATCAGGGCAATAGCTTCTCCGAGTCTGGACTTAAGCTCCTTCTCCTGCTCTTCAGTGATCTTTACGCTAACTTTTGAATTGATAAAGGGCATAGTATGTTCCTCCTGCAAAATGTTGTTAACTTTAAATTTCCGGATACATATCAACAGGATGTCCCAGAAGCCTTACTATCTCAAGTTCATCCATTGCATCCATAAGTGCATTATGTGTCTCATAGTA
>JAGCRJ010000216.1 GCA_017964745.1 Lachnospiraceae bacterium | reverse complement strand
ATAGCAATCACACCGCATCCATGTCGATCAAATCGTGAATCAGGATACATAGTGAAGCAATACATATCATCCGGATAATTCAAATATTCTGAGTTTTTCCACCAATGTTGGTCTCCTCCAGTGTAAGAATTATCAATGTTTAGAAAAACATCATTTGTACAGGGATTATATACGCTCACTATTTTACATAATGCATATAAAGGATGTTGATCAATATTATCGTTAATCCCATCACCATCCGTATCTTCCTTCTTCGGATCACTATTCTCAACAAAATAGTGAAGAGTCAGATTTTGACCTTGACCTATATATCTCACCACTTCCGAAGTTATTTCAACTTCAAGGCCATCCATCAGACCGTCATTATCCGAATGAGGGTTTGATGGATCGGAGAACAGGATATTGCCGTTAGTACATATCATTCCATATTCTTCATAGAAATCAGGAATACAATCCTCATCTCCATCATAACTGCTATTTAGGTAAGATCTAAGACCAATCTCTCTGGCGACTCTTTCATTATCTATGCCAAATTGGGCATCATAATATTTACCACCTGTTTGCATTGCTGCAAGGCCAAGCGTCGGAGAACTTGATGGATAATAATCTATGACATAGATCCGGATATTGTTTGCCACACACGTATCTACTGTTCGCTGATCAATCTGAAGCAGACCGTCATTAACCGCAACAATACTGACCATTCCACTCAGGCCTCCCGAATCAGGATATTGCATTTGATAAATTGTATCATTGACCAATCTATTAAATGCAACTCCGCTATAATCCGAAAGAGTAGAATTTAAGGATGTCATAGTTTGAATGCTATCCATAGATTCATCATGATCTATATCAAACATCATTATTCGCCTGAATACCTGATTTATACCGAATGGGAAAACAATACCTCCATGGAGTGCGGAAATAGTTATAAATGAAGGATATGAACTCAGAGAAGAACAACTCATATTGCCTCCATATTTTTCATAGTAAAAGACGAAATTTACCGGATTGTCGATCAGAGAAGATGAATTATTCAGCCACTCATTATAATCTACAGAATTCCATCTTTCGAACCATTTACGGCCATCAACCAGCAAGTATCTTGAAAAATGCGTGGTTGTATAAGACACTGTATTGTTTACTGTATCTACAACACATTCCTGATCAAGAATCTGATACCAGTTATTTTCCTCGTCATACCACATAAGGGAAAGATCCTCTTCGGAAGTGTCTCCCAGCATACTCTCATCATATGTAAAAGTGATGGTAGCCGTATCAAAAGCGACATCCGATCTTATTTCCATAGGGACTCCGATTATCCCGACTACCTCTCCGGACTGCACATCGAAGTCATACATATTTAGAATGCCGACTTCTTTTTCGATATTTCCGCTTATATTCATGGAAACACTGACATTGGTTATTCCTCTTCCGTCGCCTAGAGGGAAGTCATTTTCTGTCGTCTGATAAACGATCTCATTACAGTCGAGTATTCCGTTATTGTCAGTATCGGGAAGAAGAGGACTGAACCCGAGCAGCACATCATCCCCGTCAGACAGGGTATCCCCATCGGAATCGGGGTTCAGAGGATCAGTTCCGTATTCATATACTTCCGCATAGTCGGAAAGATCATCCCTGTCAGTATCCGGATTACCTGTATCTGTTCCACGGGTTATCTCATCAAGATTACCCAGACCATCTCCGTCAAGGTCTTCATTTGCATCGGATACGCCATTATTGTCCGTATCTATCAAAAGAGGATCAGTCCATGTAAGATATAGTTCCTGATAATCAGACAATTCATCTCCATCGGTATCAGCGAGTCCTGGATCTGTTCCTATCGCTTCTTCAAGACCGTTGGTAAGACCGTCTCCATCAGTGTCCTCGTCGAGAGAAGGATCATCAATCTGAACATCAGTGAATCCATAGCTCGTAAGATCATATCCTGACGGCTCATCAGTGATTGTTCCACCCGAACCGATCATTCCGATTGTCACACTCTGTCCGGGAAGTATATCCGGATTATCTACAGCATGCCTCACGACATAGTGTCCGTTCTCCGATGATTCAACGACTGCACCCCAGACGGATATGATCTCCCTTGCGAAATCAAATTCAAGGTTCCAGTCATTTATTGCAGTACCGGAATTATTGGTTATGCATATATTTCCGACAAATCCATTTCCCCAGTCGTTTTCTACGGTATAGACGACGGAGTATTCACCCGTAACAGTTTCATTATCTCCACAAGGGATGATCACATTCTCAGGAAATCCGGGAAATGCAGTATTTTCAGATATACCAAAGCTAGTCTTTGCTCCGGGTGCGATATCCATGTTGTATCCGGCGTTCTTAACGATAAATCCGTCCCCTGTCGATTCCTGTATCTCGGCACACCAGATATTAGTTATCTCTCCGGCATAATCAAAAGAAAGATGCCAATTTTGAATAGATTCACTACCGGTATTTTCTATTTCTACGCCAAGGTTATATCCGGTATTCCAGGACGAATTCAAAGAGAAAGTAACCTTATAACCGTCACCTTCATAAATCCTCTCTGTTTCGGAATCATTATTATTTCCGTTAGTGGGATCCTGTGTTCCGCTTGCATGAACATACGGAGCGAACGAACCAAGAATAAGTAATACGGACATCAGAACAGATGTCAGAAACGGGCAGACTTTTACCTTCCTCATAAGAACTCCTTTCGGTATTACCCCCCTGTATTTATCTTTTAATTATCACACTTTTTTACTTAACGTCAATAAAATTTAATTAGATTTAGTTGTTTTGAGATTATATCTATATTAAAACCCCCGGACACAAGTCCGGGGGTTGAGTCAATCTATTGAATACGAAGGTCAGTTATTGAAGCTTGCTCTCTTACGCATACGTGAATCAAGGATCTTCTTACGGATACGAAGTGTCTTGGGTGTGACCTCGAGAAGCTCGTCCGTCTCGATAAAGTCGAGTGCCTGCTCAAGCGAAAGGATCTTGGGAGGTGTAAGACGCAGCGCTTCGTCCGCCGATGACGATCTTGTATTGGTCATCTGCTTCTTCTTGCAGACATTGACCTCGATGTCTTCCGACTTACCGGTCTCGCCGACGACCATTCCCGCATAAACCTTCTCACCGGGTCCGATGAAAAGACTTCCTCTTTCCTGTGCGTTGAAGAGTCCGTAGGTGACCGCTTCGCCCGCTTCGAACGCTATGAGCGATCCGAGCTTTCTGTACGCGATATCTCCTTTATAAGGTGCATATCCGTCGAACTCGGTATTGATGACGCCGTTACCCTTGGTATCGGTGAGGAACTCTCCCCTGTATCCGATAAGTCCTCTTGATGGGATCGAGAACTCCAGTCTTGTATAGGTTCCTCCGCTGATGGAGCTCATATTGCGGAGCTCACCCTTTCTTGCGCCGAGCTTTTCGATGATCGCACCGGTATTGTCATTGGGAACATCAATGTATGCGACTTCCATCGGCTCTGTCTTCTTGCCGTTTTCATCAGTCTTGTAGAGAACCTCTGCCTTGGATACGGCAAACTCATAGCCTTCACGTCTCATGGTCTCTATAAGGACGGAAAGATGAAGCTCTCCTCTTCCGGATACCTTGAACCTGTCTGTATCTTCGGTCTCCTCAACCCTGAGGGAAACATCGGTATTAAGTTCCTTGAAAAGCCTGTCTCTGATATGTCTGGAGGTTACGTACTTTCCTTCCTGTCCCGCAAGAGGCGAATCGTTTACGCAGAAATCGATCGCGATCGTAGGCTCCGAGATCTTCTGGAAAGGAATGGGACTTACATTGTCGGGGCTGCAGAGAGTATCACCGATATGTATATCGGAGATGCCGGATATGGCAACAATGGAACCTATGCGTGCCTCGGTAACCTCAACCTTCTTAAGTCCGTCAAACTCATAGAGCTTGCTTATCTTGGTCTTGATGAGCTTATCGGGATCGTGATGGTTGCATATGACAACTTCCTGGTTAACCTTGACCGATCCGTTCTCTACTTTTCCGATACCGATACGGCCGACATACTCGTTGTAGTCGATGGTGGAAATAAGAACCTGTGTGCCCGCATCAGGGTCTCCCTCGGGTGCGGGAATATAATCAAGGATGGTATCGAAAAGCGGTGCCATTGAGGTACCCTGCTCATCGGGGTCCATACTTGCTATACCGCTCTTGGCAGATGCATATACGAAGGGACAGTCAAGCTGTGCATCATCGGCATCCAGCTCGAGGAAGAGCTCAAGCACTTCATCGACAACCTCCCTGGGTCTTGCTTCGGGACGGTCGATCTTATTGATGCAAACAATAACGGGAAGCTTAAGTTCGAGTGCCTTTCTGAGCACGAACTTGGTCTGGGGCATAGCACCCTCAAATGCATCAACGACAAGGATAACGCCGTTGACCATCTTGAGCACACGCTCTACCTCGCCGCCGAAATCGGCATGTCCCGGGGTATCGATGATGTTGATCTTGGTATTCTTATAAGTAACTGCGGTATTCTTGGAAAGGATGGTGATACCGCGCTCACGCTCGATATCTCCCGAGTCCATTACACGCTCGGCAACCTCCTGGTTCTCCCTGAATACACCGCTCTGCTTCAAAAGTTCATCGACCAGGGTGGTCTTACCGTGGTCTACATGTGCGATGATTGCTACGTTTCTGATGTCTTCTCTCTTGGTGACCATTTCTTTCTCCTTCTCAAAACCTAAATACTATACCTTAATATATGGGATTTTTCAAGTATCGGTGTCAAAAGAAGGAATAGGGCCATGGAAAACACCGTAAAATGCGCATAAAAGGACCCGGCCTACAGCCGGGTCCAGAATTATCGGCTTATTCTTCCACCCTGGTAAATACCCAGTAGCTGCCCGTGAGCCATTCACCCGAAAGATCGTAAACATCGTAGTACAGCTCAAGGTTCTCGTCATCCACATAAGCGATCTCGTAAACATGCTTTGCCGCCCCCCAGTCAAGAGTGGAACCGGTACGTGCAACTATATCGTCCTCAAAGACCAGATTTCCGTATTCGTTTTCGACGATGGGCGATACAACAGTGTAGTCGAGAGTCGTCATATCGTATGCTTCAAGGACTGCCTGAGCGTTTGAGGATATCTGAAGCTTATAGAACTGGGGGAAGCCCCAGTAGTATTCCGTTACGCTTCCTTCGATTTCGACGGAAGTGATCTCCCAGTTTCCGACGGATGCATCGAACATATTAGCATATAATTCAGGCTTGCCGTCTGAGTTATATGTATCATAAAACTCGTCATCATCCATTCTGCCGGTAAAAACATGGTATGAATCCGTAAAGATATTCTTCAGTTCATCGGATCCGATCTCTTCCAGGGAACGGCACATCTCATCATATCCGCTCCTGTCCCTGTATGCACCGTAATAATACTGCTTTCTTACTTTCCCTTCGGGGAAATTCTGCACGTATTCGTAAAAATCATTCTCTGCGATCTCCTCCTTAGGAAGTCTGTAGGTGCATACCGGATCGCCGTCATCCCATGCGTAATTCATTTCGGAAACCGCATAAACATCGACATACAGTGTTCCGTCAAGCAGAGTCACATCGGTATATCTGGTAGTCCATACAGTCTCATCATAATTGTGGGAATAATCCTCGATCAGATAATGGAAAGCCTGCTTACCTTTATCAAAATATGAATAGGGAGATATACAGGTCGCCATATCAGGAGAGATATCCTCATCGGTATCCATGCCCGATGTTTCGGTTTCTATCAGATAATAGCCGTTTCCCTCTTCATTTATCTCATAGATCCTGTTTTCGGTATATTCATATTCGGATGACCAGCAGGCAGTAAGGAGTTCTATCCGTCCGTTGTGATCAAGATCGGTAACATAATATCCGACGCTGTCATACTGCGCAACCACATCGCGTGGGATCTGCCAGCTTTCGCGGTCTTCGAGAAAAACATCCAGCTGAGTTTCAAGATCCTTATCTCTTATCTCCTCAACAATCTCGGGTATCTTGGTGTCGACCGGCTTATCGTCTTCTTCCTCTTCCTCATCATCTTCTTCCGAGACAACCTCCTGCGCCGTCTCTTCCTGCTTGCCGCATCCGGAAAAGAGTACGGAAGAACACATGACTACAGACATAAGAACAAGATAGATCTTTCTTTTCATTGCATTCCCTCATAAAACATCAGCCGGGTCAGGAGTCTTACCCCTGACCCGAATATTCAGTCTAATTTCTCAAAAAACCAGGTGCTTCCGGGATAATACTCGTTTCCGTTCCAGGAATCGCACATAACCACAAGATGACCTTCCTCGTCGATCCCGGTAAAAGTAAGCAGCATGAAATCGTATGCCATTCCGTCGGATGCGGGCGGCGTGTACTGTACTATAAGCATTCCGTCTGCCTTATCCAGAAGTTCTCCCTCTATCGTGTACTCATAATCGGTATTCAGATACTCTTCCAGATGCATCATCCTGTCTTCGGATACATCAAGAGTCATATAGTACTGGTCATCGGGCTCATAATACTCAACATAGCCTTCGGCATCGGTCATATAAAGTCCCCAGCTTCCGATCATATCCATGAAAAGTCCTTCAGAGGTCTGTTCGGAACTGTTAACGGAAATATACTTTTCGAAGAAATCATCGTATGTGATCCTTCCTGCGAACAGAAGGTAAGAGTCCGTCAGAATATCCCCTATCTCATCATCGGACATGTCTTCCACTATATGTCTGTTCTGTGAATAGATGGAATCCCCATCAAAATTTCCGAGCCAGAATTCCTTTGTGGTGTAATCTCCGGGATATGAGGCCATTAAAGTATAGAATGCGTCTTCGCTCATTTCACCGTCAGGTCCGGTATATGTGGTCACCTCATCTCTGTCGGAACCCTTGGATTCACTCTTTGCATATACCTCGTCGATCACCTTACCGTCTGCAAATGACACGTCGTGCATTCTGCATCCGCCGTGGGAAAATGAATAAGCATAATAATCCTTAAACAGATAATGGAATATGCCGTTTTCCTTATCGTAATAACCGCTTACCGCACTGAAATATCCCACATCGGGAAGGGATTTCTGCTCCTTATCGATCCCTTCGAATTCCCATTCAAGAAGGTCGAATCCGTCTCCCTTTTCATTGATCTCATAGATATAAACCGTGCTGACGGTTCCCATACCTTCCCAGTATGTGACCGTTAGTTCGGCGCGACCGTTATAATTCAGATCGCTCAGTGAATAAGTCAATCCTTCATAGAGCACGGCTTCATCGTGAGGAATGACCCATGTTTTTCTTCCGTCAAGAAATACATCTATCTGTGATTCGAGCACCTTATCATCTATCGATTTGACAACTTCGGGGATCGAAGGCTTTTCATCCTCGTCTTCATCTTCATCGTCGTCCCTGTCTTTGTCATCATCATCTTCGTCTTCTTCGATGACGGTATCCCCTTCGGGCTCTGCGGTCTTACCGCATCCCGAGAGAAAAGAAAGTGAGAATAACAATCCGGCAAGCAGTATGGATAAATACTTTTTCTTCATCCTCATCTCCTCATGATCAAGTATAGTCTTTTAAATACGTAAGATTACTTCCGCCAAGGATTCCGTCATAGCCGTAAAGATCAAGGCTGACATACATGATATCCTTATCGGAATTTATACCCGTGATCGTGTATCTTTCACACACAACACCATCGGGTAATATTGTACTGTCGGTTATTTCAAAATACGGGTTCAGATCATCATCAGTATAAAGGACCGTTGACCAGAGATAAGAGGCTTTACCGTCATAATATTCGATCTTGGTAATGAAAGCATCATAGTCGATCTCAAGAGTGCTGTAATAATCGGATCCGATTTCATAATTTGTTACGTCTCCCTCAACCTCGCTCTCATACAGCCCCCAGAATCCTATGTAGTCACTGTTGTCGGCACCGTATGATTGGTCGGGCGCCCATGAATCATTATACGAATCATTAAATCCGGAGTAGTCTTTTTCTCCCGTAAACACCCTGTAGGAATCTGTCAGAACACTTACAAGGAATGAATCATCCAGATTCATCACACTGAGATCGTCATATGCTCCTCTGTAATAGATGCCGAAGTACTGGTCCTTCGTTCCGTATTCTCCGGGATAAGTATTACAGATATCATAATACTCATCTTCATCTATCTCTCCGTCGGGAGAATAAAAAGAATATTCATAATCAAATTCCATTGTATTCGGAACCGGGATCTGGTTAACCTTGACCGCAAGATAGGTATATACCGCAGCAACACCTTCTTCATAACAAAGATCGCAGAAACAATCGCCATACTCGCCGTTTCCGTTATCAAAAATGTTGTCTATAAGATAGTGTGATGCCTGCCCAACTCTGTTAAAATATGTGACTGATTCGGGGAAATTGATAAGATCCGGAGGAAGACTTGAGGTGACATCCTGAATGCCGGAATAATCAAGATCAGCTTCCTTAAAAGCATCACCCTTTTCGGTGATCTCAAAGATCCTCATATCCGTGACGGATGAATATGCCGATTCCGTCATTACGATGATCTCGCTTCTTCCGTTATGATCGAGGTCGGTGACGCAGTATGCGGCATTATCCAATTCTATGGTCATTTCATCGGAAGCGGTCCAGAGCTTCTTATTCTTGACAAAGACCTTGATCTGTTCGGCCAGAGTGTCCTCATCGATAGATTCTACATAGACATTCTTTTCATCTTCATCGTCATCATCCCTTTCATCTTCATCATCATCGTCTTCATCTTCTTAATCTTCTTCGATCACAGGTTCATCGGCTGTCCTGCCGCATCCCGTGAAGAACACGGATGAGCACATGATCACGGACAGCAGCAATGCAAGATACTTTTTCCTCATGATTCTCCCCCACTTCAGGAAAACGCCTCTGATAAACATTTCCCCGAAACATCAATATACCTTTTCAAAAAACAGAGTATATGAACCAAGATAATAGTCGTCCTCATCATAAAACATAAGGGCAACGGTCATCTCTTCATCATAAACATCGACTATCATATATTCTTCATAGGCTATGGTAGAAGGAAGTACATCGGTATCATCGTAAATGAATGTGAAATAGGTATCGTCATATTCAACATCCATTCTGTAAGCGAGTGTCTGCAGACCGTCGGTAAATTCAAAAAGCTCTACGGTCCTGTCGCTGTAGAAGCATAGTCTTTCATTAAAGCCGGAATCCTCATCGAAATACTGATATTCACCGTCCATATATGCCATGGTGATATCCCAGTCTCCGATCAATTCTTCGTATTCATCTTCATCTTCTTCTACCACCGTTTCAACAACTGTTTCGATGTCTTCCACTTCCGGAAGAACCTCCACCTGGGACATGATCTGCTGGGCTTCCTGTGCGGTCTGGACGTAGTGTCCTGTCTGAAACAGTACGCTTGCGATAATTGCGATGATAATCATTACTCTCATTTTTCCCTGCCCTCCTAACATAAGACGGTGATCCGTCAATTCTGTGTTTTCACTGTCTGTTCTTCTTTACTTCCGCAGCCTTGTCCTTAAGTTCCCTCGCATTTTCAAGGGAGCTTTCCGATACCGAATCGGTACCCAGAAGTCTTGCTATCTCCGCTATGGATGCATCACCTTCCGCAGGAACAACATCCGTGGTGGTCGACGAAGCATCCGATGACTTTACGATGATAAAATGATGATCCGCCATCGCCGCTATCTGGGGAAGATGCGTGATACAGATAACCTGGTGATGCTCCGATACACGTGCCAGGCTTCCCGCAACCTTCCATGCGGTAATGCCGCTTATTCCCGAATCGATCTCATCGAATATAAGTGTTCCCGTATCTTCCTTACCTGCCATCACGGTCTTTACGGCAAGCATCATACGTGAAAGTTCTCCGCCCGATGCAACATCCGCAATGGGTTTTCTCTCCTCTCCGGGATTAACGGAGATTAGGAAATCCGCCTCATCGATCCCGCGTGCCGTGGGTTCGCATTTATCAAGCCTCACCTCAAGATCGACAGTTTCAAAATTGAGTTCCTTAAGCCTTTCGGTCAGTTCCTTTTCAAGAAGCGGTGCATTTTTCCTGCGGATACCGGAAACCTTTTCGGCCGCTTTCAGATATTCATCTTCCGCTTTCTTAAGATCCGCCTTTAATCCTTCGATATAAGCATCATAGTCTTCGTATTTTGCTATGATCTCTTTTCTCGATCCGGCATATGCAAGCACATCGGAGATCGTTCTTCCGTATTTGCTCTTGAGCTTATTGATCAGGTTAAGTCTTTCTTCGGTGAGCGCAAACTTTTCTTCGTCGAACTCCATCTGTGACAGATATGAACCGAGTTCCATCTGAAGATCGGAAAGAATGGATTCGGCGGACCTGAGCTCTTCCTCAATACCCGCAAGCTCGTCGTCATATTCCGAAACGGACGACAGTTCCTTCAGAGCCTGCGAAGTAAGATTGCCTGCATTTTCTTCATCTCCTCCGATGAGTTCATGTGCTCTGCTCACGCCTTCCGCAATCTTCTTGAAATTACTCATCCTTCGATAAGTATTCTCGATCTCTTCGTCTTCACCTTCCTGCAGAGCCGCATCTTCTATCTCTTCGAGCTCGAAGCGTGCGAGGTCGCATTCCCTTCCCGCAGCTCCCGTATCCTTTAACTCCTCTTCGAGCTTACATTTAAGATCACGCATCCTGCGGAAACTCTCCGACAGTCCTTCCGCAAGTACCGCCACATCCTTACCGCAGTAAAGATCGATTAT
>JAGCRJ010000215.1 GCA_017964745.1 Lachnospiraceae bacterium | reverse complement strand
TCCGTGAAGATGCCTGTAAGTGTTGCGGCATCGCGGGTCTGGGCCTCGACAAGTATCGCCTCGAGAACCTCTCTCTGACGCTCGGTACGCTTGAAGTCATTGCCATCCGTATATCTGATCCTGCAGTATGCGGCTGCCTGCATTCCGTTAAGGAGCTGATAGCCGGTCTCTCTTACGGGAGTGATGCTGTCCTCGGGAATTCCTATTGCCTGTGCGACCGCGATCTGGTAATTGTTCAGATGGTCAATTTCGTTGGATTCGACATCGATCATGATGCCGCCGAGATCGTCGATGACGGTAGCGAGTGCCTTGTAGCTTACCGTGATCCAGTTGGTGATATTAAGGTCAAGGTTTGCATTGAGCATCGTAACGGCCTGCGTTGCTCCGCCCTTGGCATATGCGGCGTTGCATTTATTGTAGCTGTCGTTTCCGAGATTAAGGAAGGTGTCCCTGTAAACGGATACGAGCGTAACCTCGCCGGTCGCGTTATTGATGCTCGCGATCATTATGGTGTCGCTCCTGTAGCCCTTGAGAAGATCACTTCCCTTGGACGAAAGAGCATCCACTCCGAACAGGGCGATATTGGTATATCCGTCCATCGCACCGCCGTCGGCATTCCTCAGAACCGAATCGGAAATACCGATATCGGAAGGTGAAAGGTTTGCCACATCGGCATAAATGGGACCTTCGTCATCGGTCGTCTGCGTGTGCTTCATTACATACCAGAGCACGCCGATCATACCGAGGATGATGATCACCTCGATGACAAACACGACCATCTTTCTCTTGGTCCTTGCGCTTGCATTTTTACTTTTCTTTGCAGGTCCTTTGGACCCGGGATTTGATGCCATATTCACTCCTAAACTTTTCGGATCAGTAAGCGTTCTTGTTGATGAATCCGGTGATGAACGTCATCAGGATGATCCTTATATCAAACATGACGCTCCAGTTCTCTATATAGTAGATATCGTACTCGACCCTCTTCCTGATGGAGGTATCTCCCCTGAGGCCGTTGACCTGGGCCCAGCCGGTAAGTCCGGGACGTACCTGGTGCTTTACGTTGTATCTGGGGATCTCTTCCATGAACTTTTCAACGAACTGGGGACGCTCGGGTCTGGGCCCGACGAGGCTCATATCTCCCTTAAGGATGTTGAAAAGCTGCGGAAGCTCGTCGATGCTGGTCTTTCTGATGAATCTTCCGACGGATGTGACCCTGGGGTCATTTTTGGTGGTCCAGCCCTTCTTTTCTTTCTTTTCGCTCTGGACCCTCATTGAGCGGAACTTATACATCTTAAAGGGTTTATTGTGAAGCCCGACTCTTTCCTGCTTGAAGATGACGGGTCCCTTGCTCGTAAGCTTGATGAGGATAGCGACGATGAGCATTATGGGCGAGGTGATCACAATTCCGATAAATGAGGCAAAAATATCAAAAAGCCTCTTTACGAAGATATTGCCGCTGTTGGTTAGTGGGACGTAGCGGATATTGATGACGGGAAGACCGCCGATATCTTCGGTATAGGGCTTGGTAGGGATAACACTGTTATAGTCGGGTACGAACTTCGTGTGTACGCCGAATTTTTCGCAGATACTCACGGTCTCTTCGAGCTTTTCGTAATCCTCGAGGGGAAGGGCAATGACGATCTCGTCAAGCTTATGCTCCGGGAGGATATATT
Organism: Lachnospiraceae bacterium; assembly: GCA_017964745.1. GTDB lineage: Bacteria > Bacillota > Clostridia > Lachnospirales > Lachnospiraceae > AC2028. The sequence continues at coordinate 1,879 of JAGCRJ010000215.1, read as the reverse complement.
CTAGGTTTCCGAGGGTTCCGAGAACCTTGACTCCGTGATAAACAGCTCCGGCGGGAACGTGGTCATCGAGAACACCGACGACATTGTAGCCCCACTGGGGATTTTCCCTGATGCGGTCCATATAGTTTTCGGCAGCCCTGGAGTATCCGACGAGGAGCACATGCTTAATGTTGTAGCCTTTCTTCCTGAAGGTCTTAAGAACTGTCCTGAGGATCGTCCGGTAGAAGAAGCCGAAGAAGATATTGAGGATGCAGAAGGTACAAAGGACGCCACGGGAGTAGTTGATGTCACGGGCGATGTTATACACAAAGAGCATCAGGGCCAGGAGGCCGATGATGTTGGCTTTGATCAGATCAAAAAGCTCCCACTGCTGCCTTCCGGTCCTGCGGGAGGTATAGATATCGCAGAAGCTGTATATGAGAATGTATCCGGGAATAACAAAGGGCAGGATCTCGTAGTAGTACTCGATCCCAAGATAGTAGATCCACTCGGGTGGTCTGACAAAGAAATACAAATGGAATGCAAGAACCAGTGATACGGCTACAATGACCGCATCAATCAGTACGTTGAGCCTATTAAGGATATGCTGGTTATCTCTGATCATTCCCCTAACTCCAATCTGATAACGATTTTACAACATTTAGGGGACTTAAGACAGTTAAGAGGGATTTTTTAAACATTTCTTAATAAATGGAAAACAGGGGGACGGTTCCGATGTTTCGCAGGTTATTTGAAACGCCGGAACTGCCCCCCCTGTTTCTCAGGTGTCTTTGATGACGGAGAAGATATTCTTAAGAAGTATGAGTTCGATAAGTGCAAGCCTGGGTATGATCTTCGTAAAACCCTTGAATCTGTTACCGCGGCCCTTACCAAAGCACTTTTTGAAGCCTTCGGAAAGCCCTTTCAGATAATCCTTACCGAGACCCTTTTTGATAAAGAAAGCGGTCTTCACGGCAAAGCCGGCAACAAGGAACGGAAGATTAAATAACAGCTGTATCACAGACATGTTCTTGAATACAACATAGATGTTATTTTGAGCCGAAAAAATTACCTTACGACTGTTATATTTCGATCCGGTAGTCGCGGAACCGTAATGAACCACTACCGCATTAGGATCATACTTGTTATTAAATCCATGGAGAAGCGCTCTCCAGCATATGTCCAGATCTTCCAGATACATGAAGTGCAGGGGGTCAAAATAACCTATGGTATCAAATGACTCTCTCCTGTAGATTGCAGCACCGGCGCAGGATGAGAAGACTTTGCACGGTTTGCTGTAGCCGGAAGCTCTCCTTCCCTTCCCCCTCGATCTGGACCATCCGAGTGCACAGTAAATATCCCCGGCGCTGTCCATCAGCTCCTCATCATCCCACATCCTCATCGATGCGGAAACAGAAAAACATTTGTTATCATTTCGTATGGTATTATATAAAGACTGGACAAATCCGGGTTTTGCCTTCGTATCGTTGTTTAATAAAATAACATACGGTGTTTCTGACGCCCGAATGCCCGTATTTACTGCATTTGGGAAGCCTCCGTTCTTCTCAAGGGCTATAACTTTGACCTCCGGATAGCCTTTTACGATCTCCCTGCTGCTATCTGTCGATGCATCGTCCACCACAATAATATCATATGTTATCGCTGCATTCTGAACAGAGGGCCTCAGTGAATCAAGGCAGCCCTTAAGGAATTTCTCACCGTTATAATTTGGAATAACTATAGTTACTTTATTCATTTAACTACCTGCCAGCAGGGATAATAGAGTAATCCGTATCCGGCATTTCTTATCTTGGCCGAAAGCTCCATGCACATCTCGAGAACGTCTCCTTCGGGCAGCAGACTCTTGGCATCGAATACCTTCTCACCGTCCTGGGGAGGT